>JAPUJU010000147.1 GCA_027296025.1 bacterium | reverse complement strand
GTCGGGCGCCCTACCGGAGTGTCGCATGCTCGATCCTTCCTGATCCTCACCATCATACCGCTAAAAGCCGGACATCGCGAATCTTATCTCCAAGAATTCGCTCGCCCACTTCGGTGAAGTTGGGAGTTACGTCCGTCAGGTAGATGGAAAGATCAGGGGTTCCGCCGCTGCGCAGCATGGCATCCGCTTCGAGGGCTCGGCGAACTTCCCGAGCCGTTTCCACGGCCGAATCGACGAGTGTAACGGAATCGCCCATGACGCGTCCGATCACATCGCGGAGCAGTGGGTAATGTGTGCAGCCAAGGACCAGCGCGTCGATTCCCTCGTCGCGGAGGTCATCGAGATACGTCGTTGCCACCATGCGGGTGACGTCCGAGTCCGTCCAACCCTCTTCGACAAGCGGAACGAACAGCGGACACGCCCGCGCGGTCACTTTGACCTTCGGGTTCAACTCGCGGATACGCTTCTGGTAGGCGTCGGAGCGAATCGTCCCCGCGGTGCCGATCACACCGATACGGTTATTCTCAGTAGCCTTCAGAGCCGCGCGAACACCCGGCTCGAGTACACCGACGATGGGGACTGGAAACTCCTCCTGCAGGACCGGCACGGCTTCGGCAGAAGCGGTGTTACACGCGACGACGACGAACTTCACGCCCTGTTGCATCAGAAACGCGACGTTCTCGCGTGAGAAACGCAGCACCGTCTCCGGACTCTTGTTACCGTAGGGAACGCGTGCCGTATCACCGAGGTAAACAAACGATTCCTCCGGCAGCGACTTCCTCAAGGTTCTGAGCACGGTGAGGCCGCCGATTCCGGAATCAAAAACGCCTATGGCTCCTTCGATTGTCATCGTTGCTCCTTACCGCCAGTCGCTGACGGCGAACGGCCGGTAGGCTTCGATGTGGCCGGCGATCGTACCCACCTGCAATCCTTCGACAAGGAACTGCACCGCCTGGACTTCAGGAAAATTCTGCGAGATCGTCCGCATGATCGCGGAGATCGTAAAATATTCCGCCGAACTGCCGCCCGGATGACCGGCGATCAGCTCACTACTGAAATCGATGTAGAGCGTCGCCGCCTCGGAATCGTAGAAAACACCGAGCAGGCGCGTGCCTTCCGCAATCGTACTGATCCCGCCACCGTCGGAACCCTCGAGCAACGCACGCATCACTTGGCGAACCTGGTCGCCGAACCCTTTGCCCATTGCGACCATCTTCGTCTCGATGAGCAGCGACTGGTTTTCCTCATCGGCGAAAAAAAGTGAAACAGCCCGCGTGCCTTCCGATACGACCGACACGCCGTCACGGGAAACGGGTGCTTCACCGTGGCCCGCCTCGCGGCGAGAGTACCAGAAGAGGAGGGCAACCACACCGGTGGCGACGACGGCAATAATGACGAAATGATACAGTTTGAGCGTACCGCTCGAGGTTACGTTCTGATCATCGGGAATCTGTGGCCTGTCCATCTCGACGCATCACCTCGAACTACTTCTCGTAGCGCTCTTTGAACTGCCGGACTGCATCGACGATCCCGTTGGCCACGCGCCGGTGAAAGTCATCGCTGGTCAACAGGGATTCCTCGGTTGCATTCGAAAGAAACGCCACCTCGATCAGAATCGCAGGCATCTGCGCTCCCTGGAGAACCGAAAAGTTGGCCTGCTTCACTCCACGGTTGCGAATCTCGAGACGGTCGTTCATCGCTTTCTGAATCAGTTCTGCAAGATGGCTGCTTTCGTTGATGTACTCGTTCTGAACCATGTCCCACAGAATAAAATCAATATCGCTGGAGACTTCGGCGCCCGGGTTCCTCGGCGTCGCGAACCGGTCGGCCGCGTTTTCCGCCCGCGCCACTTCCCTGTCCCGTTCCGTCCTCGCAGGAGAGAGGAAGTACGCTTCAAAACCGCCAGCCCCCCGGCTGAACCAGCTGTTGCAGTGGATACTTACGAAGATGTCGCCACCCGTCTCGTTGGCGATTTCCGTCCGCCGCGTCAGTGCGAGCAGCCGGTCGTCTTCACGCGTGAGAACCACCCTGACACCGAGCTCACGCTCGAGAATGTCCCGCGTACGAAGGGCAACAGCAAGATTCACGTTCTTCTCCAGCAGGCCGCTCGATCCGCGCTTTCCGTCGTCCTTCCCGCCGTGGCCGGGGTCGAGCACAACCGTCTCGATGCGAATGTCTCGACGTTCCTGTGCGCGCCGATCGATAATCTGAATCTGCCGCCGGTCGGCGAATTCGGGATCGGGAATCTCGGGCAGCTCTCCTTTTTCCAGGACGACGACGACACGCGGCGGATCCTGTTCGCGCTCGACAAGAATGCGCGCGGTCTCGCGTTTAATATCAAAGTAGACGTAGGCGTCACGTTCCGTTTGTTCGGCACGCACCCCATTGAAGAGCCCGCGGCCCTCGCGCGACTCGAACTTCGCCGGATCGACACGTCCCCCGTAGATTTTCAATCGGATGAGTCCGGGTGTGCTGGAGTCGACGTGATGAACAAGCGGCTCGGTCAGCGTAATCGTCGCCGTCGCCCGGTTTGCCGTGGACGAAAACACGATGCTCTCGACATTGTATCCGACCTTTTCCACGTAAAGGGTCTGCGATGCGGGGTTCCAGTCGAGGACACTCGGCGTGAAGGGCGGTGCAACCTCGAGCACAAACTCCATCGGGATCATGACAAACCCCGCGTCGTAGCGAATGGGATTTCGCAGCAGGATCGGCTCGCTGTCGACAACGACGACACGCGTGTCAACCGTCAGTGTAAAGCGGGTGCGCCCGATTCCCAGAATGACTTTGCGGCTGGATGCGTTCCAGAATTGTGTGGCCTTGAAAATCAGCGCGACGTCGTTTGCACGCAGGTACAGCGCTTCGCTCTCCGGATCCAGCCTCCACGAGGAGAATCCCTGACCGGCGCGACCGTCGTCGTAGACCACGGTGATGGTGCCCTCGGCGCGGGCCCGTGAGGTAAACACGGTAAACGCCGCCAGCACTACGAGTATGAGGATAACGGGGTGTCTCATTTTCACGGTACTATAATGAATGATACACATGCGGGCGATGAAAATTTCCCCTCGCCCTACCTCTTGTCCTTGAGTTCCCGCCCCAGGTCGCGCGCCATATCGCGATCCTTGATCGCGCGTCGTTTGTCGTACGTTTTCTTTCCCCTGGCGAGCGCCAACTCGACCTTCACGAGACCCCGTTCGTTGAAGTAGAGGCACAGCGGTACGAGGGTGAGTCCTTTCTCCCGGATTTTCCCGATCATCCGGCGGATTTCCTTCTTGTGAAGCAGAAGCTTGCGGTCACGCCTCGGTTCGATATCCTGCTGGGACGTGTGCGAGTACGGACTGATGTGGAGCCCGCGCAGGATCAACTGGTCGCCTTCCACCAGAGCGTACGTGTCCGTGATCGTCACCTTGCCTTCGCGGAGCGATTTGACTTCCGTTCCCATAAGCGCAATTCCCGCCTCGATTTTCTCTACAACGGCATACTCGTAGCGGGCTTTCTTATTGGTAGCAATGCGTTTCATGACCCTCCATTATCCGGCTCGCTCCGGGGTGCCGCAAGGGCCATTTTGGCGTCGTTCCACCGCCGGAGCAGACGGCGGCGGGAGAGAGAATCGCCTCTAATTTCGGTCGTTCAGGAGATACGCCGTTCGCCTTACGGGACGTGGCAGAAATCTGACACCGCCTGTGCTCGATCGGCCTTACGCCGCGATTCAAGCAAGCTTGGCACCAAATACAGCAGGAATCGGCGATCCCGTGTTTTCCGGCCCGCGATCCGGACGAGGCTCGGCATGAAGCGGCAGACACTCAGAATCGCGTCGTCTACCCGGAACTGAGTCGGATCGTAGCCCGCACCACACCGTCCATAACCATTTTAATGACAGCGTGTTAAGTCGGAATCGAGTCAACTGGCTGTGCGGCCAGGGAACGTTCCACTTAACTTATTACCCGTCAACGTGTTACGATATGGCGTTCGGTTTGGGACGGAATCGGCCACCTCAGTCCGCCCGGGGAAATCGGACCGAGATACGCGCGTAACTCATTATCAAATAACACGAAAGCCCAAAACGAGAGAATCTCTGGCGGCGACTGAATTCCGTTGACGATCGGTGTCCGATCGCTTACTCTCACTTTCGCAACAAACACAATCTGTGTCTGCGAAACAAAGGGCTATTGTGGCGAGGTTTTTCAACTCTCGATCCTCTTGGCCGAAGTGGTGGAACTGGTAGACGCGCTGCGTTCAGGGCGCAGTGAGGGTAACCTCGTGGGGGTTCGAATCCCCCCTTCGGCACCAGATTGTGAAACAGGTAAGGGTGGCCCTTCGGTGGATTGGTCAGCTACCGGAGGGTTTCCTTTTTCTTGGCCTCCGCGACCGATTCTGATGTCGGCACAAAACGGCAACCCATTCATCACAATCGTGCTGCCTGTGCGCAACCGCGAGGCGACGCTCCAGCGCGCGATCGAAAGCGTGCTCGCCCAGACGTACCGCAATTTCGAGCTGATCGTTGTCGACGATGCGTCGACCGATGCGACCCCGCGCGTGATCGATTCGATCGACGATCCGCGAATTCGCACCATTCGTCTGGATGAACCCGGCGGTGCTCCTGCCGCCCGCAACGTCGGCATTGAGCTCGGCCGCGGCGAGTGGTTCGCGTTTCAGGACAGTGATGATATCTGGTATGTTGAGAAACTCGCTAAGCAGGTGCAGGCCCTCGAGGGCGCCTCACCCAAGGCGGGCGTGTGTGTGTGCTCGCTCCGGCAGCTGGTTTTCGGCAAGTCGCACCGCGTGCTGCACGGCGAGGGCGAGGTCGAATCGGCCGAGGTACTGCACCGCATCGTAAACGGCGCCGGCTATCCGACTGTTGGACTACTCGTCAAGCACGAGGCACTCGAGCGCTCCGGCACATTCGACACGGCGCTGCCACGCCTCCAGGACTACGAGCTCACGCTACGTCTGGCGATGGATTGGAATTTTGTCTTTGTGCCCGACGTGCTGCTAGACGCCATATTCATGAGCGACTCGGTATCGGCCGATGCCGATCGTTTCGTGCGGGCGCTGGAGATTGTATTCGACAAGCACGCCGAGGTTTTCGAGAGCGATCGGCGAGGAAAGTCACACTGGCTCTTCCGTGCGGGTAAGCACCTCGCAGAAGCGGGCCAGATCAAACGATCCATTGGATATGCCGGCCGGGCGTGGAGGGTTTATCCGGGCAACCTGAAGGCCCCCGTCTTGATCGTGCTGGCTGCGACCCGGACGTATCCACTTTTCCGACGGATCAAGGGATGATGTCTCGAAGCGTGACGATGCCGTTCATGACGCTGAACCCGTCCGGCGGAGTGCGCGTTGCGCTCGCCGCGTTGAACGAGATCGCGTCGGAGGGCATCGCGGTGGAAATTATCGCGCCGGACTACGCCGACGAGTCGCCCGTTGATCTGCATCGCAACATCCGGGTGTCTGTACTACGGGCGGGAGGCGGCCGCCTGCGACGTTTGCGCTACGCGCGCGCGCTGGTTCAAAAACTCGCGTCGATGGACGGCCTTTTTATCGCGGGCGAATACCAAACCCCGCTCATGATTTCTGCGGCGGGACTGTTGGGGCGGCGGAAGCGCCGTCTGTTCTACATCATTCAAGCGGACGACCGGCTCGCCCACATTCGCTACGGCAGCCAGCCAATACTGCTCAAACCCCTGCTGCACGCCGCCGTGGAAATCGGTTATCGGATTCCGGCGTACAGAATCAGCCCGAGCCGCGCCACGGCCGATCGCGTGAACGCCCACATTCATGAGATCGTGCATCCCGGTGTCACGCGGCCGTTTCTGCAACCGCTCAGGGACACCTGGCGCAACGAGCGTTTTGTGGTGGGCATACTCCCCTCGCGTGCCCCGGTCAAGGGCTTCGAGTTCGCGTTGCGGGCGTTCGAGGACCTGAGGCGCGAAGGCGCGTCCACCGACTTCGTCGTTTTCGACGGCGACTACGAGACCGACTACGTGCCCGGGTGGATCGCGCGCTTTACCGAGCACGCGAGAGAACGCGGGCTCGACGCGGACATCGTGTCATTCTACCGCGGCTGCGACATTTTCGTAATGCCATCGCTCTCCGAGGGCTTCGGGATACCACCGCTCGAGGCGATGGGCATGGGCAGCGCGGTCGTGGTGACGAATTGCGGCGGACCGATGGAGTACGCCTGTGCCGACGAGAACGCTCTCGTCGTGCCGCCCGCAGATGCGGGAGCACTGCGCGATGCTATTCGACGGCTCGTCGCGAACCCGGAGCTGCGCAAAAAACTCATCGCCGAAGGCCACCGCACCGCCCACCAGTTCACCGAGGAGCGTTGGGCCAAACGCTGCGCGGCGATCACCATGGAGCTGCTGCGCGGCGCCGGGCGCCCGGCGCCACCAACCGCGTCACGCCGTCTGCCTAGGGCGTGGGTTTGCGGTGGCGTGGCTTGTCGCGGCTCCGCCGCCCTCACTAGTGGCCCTCGGTCTGCG
>JAPUJU010000146.1 GCA_027296025.1 bacterium | reverse complement strand
GCGCTGCGGAACTCGCCGGTAAGCCCCCGAACTTACCCGCCCGCCCGTGACAGAATCCGCGCCACCAAGGCTGGCGTCGTGGCCAACGAGCTACCCGGCTTTCTGACGCGGGTGGCGCCGATGGGAGCCGCGCGCAGCTTTGCGAGTACGGTGGGGGTAATCGACGGCGGGACCCGTGCCGCGAAACTCGCGGTCAGGACCCGCGCGAGATACTAGTCCTGCCTCTTCCGGATGAAGTAGTGAAAGTCATCCCCGTCACGGTCCACGTGCTCGACGGTGTGGTTCTGGCTCTTGCACCACGCGGGAAGATCGAATTCGATTGCCGGATCGTCGGAGATGACTTCCACGACCGCGCCGGCATCGAGGTTGCGAATCGCCTCGGATGTTTTGATCACGGGGATCGGACAGAAGGTGCCACGTGCATCGATTGAAAGGTTAGCCTTCATGAGCGTCAACCGGACGCCAGACGGCTCCGTAACGTCAAAACGATAAACTTGATCTTCAACCATGGACGATACGGCCTCCCGTAAAATGCAGAAACCCACTCGCGTCTGGGCGAGAGAACGCGGCCGATGAACCGGATTTTGTCGAGCCATGATCCCGTCTCGAGCAGATAGAACCGAAACCTGCGCGAGTGGCTCGAGTGCCGACTGTCCTTGACCATTTTTCCGGGTCGCCAGAGAATTTCATAGCGCTTTCGGCGAAGCATCCCCGGGTCGGTGATATTCGACATGATGCCCGGCAACTTGAACAGGTCCACGACCCGTTCGACGGTGAAGTAAAACGACGGGTACAGCGATTTCGCCGACAGGCGGTCGGTGACGTATCTCCAGTTGAGGCGATTTCCTGCACGCGACAACAGGAGACCGATGTCGACCGCATTCATCAGCCGCCCGAACCGGGTCATGTTGTAGGTGATGCTCGCCTGAATCAGTTGATCTTCCGCCGAGACCGCCCGAAACTGTCCGCCTGCCCAGCTGCCGTCGCATGCATGATGCCACGAGACCTCTTCATCGTCCGGCCGTCCGATGTCGAACATACGAAACCGGAGCTGGATCGTGTTCCCACCGTTGCTGCGGAAGATGCACGGCGAATAGTACTGATAGTAGAGAAGGGCATCTTCGGGGACTTCGGGCGAGGGCTCTTCCGGGATCCGCTCGAAACCAATGCCCCGCGCAACATCGATGACCTTTCGCCAATCGTTCTCTCTTACGAGAAAGTCAACCTTCTCGATCGGCCGCAGGTATCCCGGTTCATATAGCGTCAGCGGAAAGAGACTCTCCCCACACACGAGCGCTTCGATCCCCTCTCCAGAGAGGGCGCGGCGGAAGGCGGCCGCATCGTCGAAGAGTCCCTCGTTGCTCGTCGCCGATGCCCGTGCCAGCGCCCGCAGGCGCTCATGCGTGATCCGGGAGATCCCGGGACCGAGCGCGAGCTTTTCGAGCGACGCCGCGACAATGGGGGAGACCGAATGCCATTCGCACAACGACGAGAGCTCCCGCTCGAAGTCGGATCCCACATGGGCAGGAATCCCCGGCGGCGGACCGGCTGAGCTCCGCACCATGTGAGCGAGGGTTTCCACGATGAAATCGATGGGCCGCATACCGGCAGCGAGGATACCACCCGACGGGCAGGATCAGTAAATCTCTTTCTCCTGGTCCTTGTACTGAAGCTCATACAGCTTCGAATAGAGCCCACCGGTGTCGAGAAGCTCGCGGTGGCTGCCCTCTTCGATGATCCTGCCCTTGTGGAGCACGATGATCCGGTCCACATCCCGAATCGTGGAGAGGCGATGCGCGATCACGATCGCCGTCCTGCCGGCCATGAATTTTCGCAGAGCATCCTGGACGAGGTATTCGGTGTCCGTGTCGACGCTCGAGGTCGCCTCATCGAGGATCAGGATCTTCGGCTCATACACCAGAGCCCGACCGAACGACAGGAGTTGGCGCTCCCCGACGGACAGCGTTCGGCCCCGTTCCCCTACCGCTTCCTCGTACCCACGGGGCAGGCGGTCGATGAACCGATCCGCGTTGATATGCTGCGATACCTCCCGCATCTTCGCTTCGCTGATCGACTCGTCTCCGAGATGGATGTTGTATGCGATGTCCCCCGAGAAGAGGAACACGTCCTGCAGAACGGTAGCTGTGTAGTGGTGCAGATCCTCCTGCGCGTAGTTGCGAATATCGACGCCGTTGATAAGAATGCGGCCGCTGTTGACATCATAAAAACGCGACAGAAGGTTGATGATCGTTGTTTTTCCAGAACCCGTATACCCGACGATCGCGACTTTTTCTCCGGTGCCAACTCGAAAACTCACGTCGTGGAGAATCTCCTCGCCTGGGTTATACGAGAAATGAACATTTTCGAAGACAACCTCCGACGGCCCGTCGGGCATCGCTACCGGCTCGGCCGGGTCCACGATGCGTGGTTCCGTATCGAGCAGGTTGAAAATCCGTTCCGAAGACGCCATCGCTGACTGCAACATGTTGTACTTTTCGCTGAGGTCGCTGATCGGACGATAGAAACGCTGGGCATACTGGATGAACGCCACGAGCGCCCCGAACGTCAGGACGCCGTCGAGGACGCCGCCGCCGCCGATCCAGAGGATCATGCCGATCGCAGCGGAGCTCAGGATTTCGATTACGGGGAAGAAGATCGCGTACGCCTTCACCGAATCGACATGCGCCTGGTAGAGCGACCTGTTGCGCTCCTTGAACTGCCCGAATTGCGACCCTTCGCGGTTGAAAATCTGAACGACACTCATACCGGTAATGTTTTCCTGCAAAAACGCGTTCAGCGCCGCAACACGCAGGCGAACCCTCCGGTAGGTTCCCCGTACTGTTGCCTTGAAGATTCCCGCCGTGAAAAACAGGAGAGGCACAACCGTAAACGTGATCAGGGCGAGCTTCAGATTCATATAGCAGAGAACGATCATGATCCCGATCAACGTAAATACATCGAGGAAGATCGCTACGACGCCGGACGTGAACATTTCGTTCAACACTTCGATGTCGCTCGTTAGTCGTGTCATCAACCGCCCCACGGGGTTCTTGTCAAAGTAGGCGACCTCTTTCTTCTGCAGGTGCCGGAAAATCTGCATGCGCATATCGAACATGACCCGCTGGCCGACGAGCGACATGAGGTAGATCTGTAGATAGCTGGTCACGAACGTCAGGAGGAGAGTGGCGAGAAAAATCGCGACGACTTTTAACAAACCGGCATGACGCGCTGCCTTATCGATTGCGGTCTGCGGTGCGAGGTAGTCGTCGATCGCTACCTTCACGAGGTACGGTGGCGCCAGCTGAAACAACGAAACGAGCAGCAGCAGAATAATGCACACGACGACCAGGCTCCGGTAGGGTCGCAGGTACGCGAGCAGCCGGCGCATCAGCGTACTGTCGTACGATCGATCTGTCGCTTCGTCGGACTCGAAGAACTCCACCCGTCAGCTCCTCTCCAGTCGGTACATGATCTGTTGCTTTT
>JAPUJU010000145.1 GCA_027296025.1 bacterium | reverse complement strand
AAGCGTACTCTGTGCACTTCGGAGCGGTCCTGGCCCACGGTTTTAACCGAATGCTCGACGGCTCGATGGCGGACATACGCATCTACGACGAGGAGCTCAACCAGGACGAGATCATCGACATCATGGAAGGAGAGGATTTCGAACCACCCGACGAGCCGGGCGAGATCTTCCAGCGCGGCGACGCCGACGCCAGCGGCATCGTCGACATCAGCGACCCGATCTTCAATCTGACCTTCCAGTTCGTCGGAGGGATCGACAAGCTTCCGTGCGAGGACGCGGCCGACGTCGACGACAGCGGTGTGATCGACATCAGCGACCCGATCTACAACCTGACCTTCCAGTTCGTCGGCGGGGTCGCCCCGCCTCCGGCGCCGGGTGAGAAGGTATGCGGCCCCGATCCGACGGGCGACGAGCGATCCTGTGAGGCCTATCCGCAGGAGAAGTGCTGATCGGAAGTCGATCCTCTCAGGGTGCTTCCGCCATCAACTGCTGCTGGCTACAGCTTGACGCATTGTATTGACGGTACTTGCGTGGCATTTTGTCTCCGAGAGATCTTCAGGTACGAGATTCCTTCATAACTCACTGCAGGAAAATCGTTTACCCCCAACCCAGCAAGACCTGATGGCGGAAGTACCGCGTGGCGAACTTGCGGCATGGCCGGCAGAACTGGAGCTTAGGGGCTGTTTCAAAATCTCTCCTGGATTCGGCCGGCTGCTGAGGCCGCGCGTTCCCGCTCGCCAGCTCGCGCTCACCGTCGCTCGTCGTAACTCCTCGCCCTCCCTCATCAGTCGGCCGCAGCCTCCGTCTGTATCTCGTCGCTGTGCCAACCGCAAGCGGGTACCCGGCCGAGCCGCCTCGCTCCTTGACCACGGACTTCTCGCTCGGCCTCGGTCCTGCGGAGAGGTTTTGAAACAGCCCCTTAATCGCTCACAACTTCTATGGAACCCCAGTATCCAAATTCATTCCGCCAGTCATTGGCGCCGTTTTCGATGGTGAGCTCGATGTGTTGGCCCGCGAACTTGGAGAGATCGACGTCAAGCTCGAGCCATTCACCTTTCACGGTCTGCGAACCGACGATCTGCTTGAACAAAGTCTCCCTTCCGACGCGAACACGAAGGAGCCAGTCGCCGTGCGGATGATAGCTGGCGCGGATCCTGAGGGTTGTTTTTCTTGCAGAGGGGACATCGAGTTGGCGAGTGAGAGAGCAAGGGGTCTTGTTGTCGTATGGATGCGTCTGAACGGCGACTTCGTTACGAAAACTGTCCAGACCGAGGACTCCGCCCTCGCCGATATCGCGAATCACAAAACCGGGGGCGATTCTCTGAATCGTGCGTTGCGCCACGGCGGGTGCGACGCCACGGGGCCGGTTTCTATTCTTGCGGCGGCTGGGAGGAAGGTCGCCGCTGACGATGCGGCGGGCGGTATGTTCCTGGAGAATGGGCAGCTTACCGTTAGTAGCCAATCGAAGTGATTTTTCCGGAGCAGCTGGGACCATCGGCTCCAGCGCGAACCAAAGCAAGCGCGGAATATTGTTATCGTCAACGTCTTCGGCGTGCTTCGCAAGGTTGGCGAGAACTGGCCATCGTTGATCATGACTCAGACGTTGCAGGGCTGAGGCAAGATAGAGTCGCACAACGGCGGAAGCGTCGTCGGCGGCCAGGTTCGCGAAGCGGGTTAGAACGGCCGCGGACGGTGTTCGATCCTCGCAGAGGAACTGAACGGCAAAGGCGCGGACGTATTCATCGGAGTGCTCGAGGAGTTGAACAAGCCGCGTTTCCTCGAGGCTGCCGGTGACGTGGAGGGCCCAGAGAGCGCGAAGGCGTTTTGCGGACGATGGCGCAGTCGAAAACATGACCTTGAGAGCCGCGGCGACAGAGTGCCGATCCAGCTTGCCGGATGCCGCGCGCATCTGGAGTTGGAGTCGAGCCTGGCGCACATACCAATCGTTGGTGTGATTCTGCAAGGAAACCAGTTCGGCATCGCGGAGGGCGCCGATATTCGGGCGGGTGATGCGTTTCGCGTCCTTTGGCATGATGCGATAGATGCGTCCGCTGTCGGGAAAATTGATGGCGTTGCCGCAGATGTCGGTGTCGTGCCAGTCGAGGATGTAGACGCCGCCTTCAGGACCGATCTCGACACTGAAACCAACCCAGGCAAGGTCGTTCATGCTGATGAAGTCATCGCCGTGACTTCCAACATAGCTCGAGCCCTTTGGCGTCATGACATCCGTCAGGATCTGGTGCTGGTGAATGTTGCACATGAAGAGCCGGTCGCGGTATTTGGCCGGGAACGCATCGGCGAGATAAAAGCGAGCTCCGCCATGTGCGGACCGGTGCGTGTGGTCGCGGATGGTCTTGATGTCGTCGTAGATGTAGGGATTGAGGTGCGGCTTGCTCTGCTTGTGGTACACGCCGCCCTGAACGACGTGGAAGAGGTGAGGAATGACACAGCAGGTTGCGAAGCCCTGTCCCAGATCGTTGAAGTCGAAACCCCAGGGATTGGAGAGCCCGCGAGCAAAGACTTCGAATTCCTTCCTTGTGGGATGGTATCTCCAGATCCCGCCGTCGATAAACTGGCGTTGGGAATCGGGAACGCCCGGCTTGCCGACGAAGGATTCGGTGTAGACGCCGTGACATCCGTAAAGCCAGCCGTCGGGGCCCCAGATGAAACTATTGAGCGTTTCGTGGCGGTCCTGAATGCCCCAACCGTCGAGGAGAATCTGTGGCGGGCCATCCGGTTTGTCATCGCCATCGGCGTCCGGGATGAACGTAAGATCGGGTGGTGAGCCGACGAAGACGCCGCCGAACCCAACCGCTATTCCCGAACTGAATGTGAGCTTGTCGGTGAAAACCTTCTTTGTGTCGAAAATGCCATCGCCGTCGGTGTCGTCCAGAATTTGGATGCGAGTCACATGATCGCCAGTGTGTGTTCGGCGATGGACGTAGTTGTAGTTTTCCACGACCCAGACGCGGCCGCGTCCATCGAAGGTGAATGCGATGGGTTCGCCGATATCGGGTTCGGCTGCGAAGATACTGACTTCGAAACCCACAGGGATATCCATCTTCGCGACCGCTTCCTTCGGTTTGAGGAAGGGCGCGTTGCTCGTCTTTTGCTCTCCGGCCGAAACGGAGGAAGAGAACGCGACGAGCGCCATTGTGAAACTGAGAATGTTCTTCATTTGGACAAAGTAAGTTGTTTCGTTGATTGGAGATATTTAACGAGATCGACGACCTGGGAGTCCTGAAGAGTCGGGAGGAGTCCCTCCGGCATCATCGACATCGGCGAGATGATCCGACTGGCGAAGTCGCTTTTCAGGACGGTCGCTTTTTGTCCGACCGTGTTGAGAACGACGCGTTGATCGTCTTCCTCGGCGAGCGTTCCCACAAGAATCTGTCCGCCCTTCGTTATGATCGTGACTTGCTTGTACGCGTCCGGAACGTCGGCGCTCGGATCGATCATGTTTTGGAGGATGTAGTCGATGTCGGCGCGATTCGAACCGGTGAGATCCGGTCCGATCACGCCACCTTCGCCGTAGAGCTGGTGGCAGGCGGCGCAAGCGGTTTGGAAAACGACCTTTCCTTGTGACGCGTCCGCTTTGGCCAACCGCTCCGGGTTTAGTAGCGCCTTGTAGCTGGCGATAAGCTCGGCCTTGTCTGCCGAGAGTTCCTGGATGTCACCGTAAACCGTGGTGAACTTGTCGCCGAGCATGTCGGAGAGGGCGCGCGCGATATAGGCGGGTACATCTTCCCGAGGCACGGTCTTGTCTTTGATGGCCGAGAGGAGTGAGTTCGCGTAGTTCTCTCGAGTTGCGAGGGTTTCCACAGCAGCGCGCCTTGCCTGAAAGTCCAGTTTGGCATAACGGGCGAGGAGAAGCGTCGGCGCGCGTTTGTCTTCAAGAGTGCCGTAGGCGCGAATCGCGTCTACTTGCAGAGCGGTGTCATCCAACAACGATTCCAGGACGCTCGTGAGCTCGGTGTATTGTTGAGTAACAAGCGAGATCAGCGCGCTCCGGCGATCGTCCGCGGGAGCTGAACGATCACTAACAGTGGCGAGAGCATTTTTCGCCGCCGACTGATCTCCAAAGATTTGACTCAGCCTTTGGCACAACTGGCTAACCTCGGAGGCGTCGTCTCTTGAAAGATGGGCCTTTGCCTCGCTCCAGCCTTCGGGCGCGGCAAGATTTCGGCGGCCTTCCAGTCCCCTGAGCATCCCCCGCAGAAGGGCGGCCTGGACCATCGCGTCCTCCGTGGCGCTCAGGGTTCGCGCGAGAAGATCCAAGGAAGATCGGGAATCCAGGCGACGCACATTCTGCTCGCGTAGCTGATGAAAACTGGGGGCCGCCGCCGTACGACGTTTCTCTCGCGACGGCGGTTTCTTTGGCGCCTTCTTCCTGCCCTTGTCATCCAGATTCTGACGAATCTCTTTGTCAGTCGGCGTCTCCGACGGCACACCGTTCTTCGGAACCTCAACCCGGGCGGTCCAGAGGATCGCGTTGAGGACGATTTTCCTGAAACTGTCGTTCTGCCAACTCACATGATTGTGGGCTCCGGTGAAGCCGAAACCGCGGCCGTTCCCGTCGGGGCGTTCGTAGGCCCAGGCGACGTGCTGGCTCTCGCCGTTGGCTAGCGCTCGCCGCACATCAGGGTTACCACTTCGGGCACCATCAGGTCGTTTCAGGGTTTCCGGTCCGGGGAGATCGGAGAGGATGGGCGTCACGCCTTTCATTCCTTTCGGGAATCGCATGTGGTAATACCACTCATCGTTCACGCTGAACGGTTTCACGCCATTCCAGATTTTGTGATCCACCGGCTTGAACTTCGGCGTCCAGTGTGGGTTTACCGACCAGTTCAGGTCACAGAAACCGCCCATCCACTCGAGGAATTTGTTGCCCGGATCGCCCTTCACCGCTTCGGTCGCCCAATGAATCATCACGACGCCTGTACCCTTTTTCATGAGCGCGTCAAACTCCTCGAGCTTCGGGTTCAACACGTGGCCGCCGTGGCCGGTGCAGAAAATCACTATGGTGGCCGCGTTTTTGAGGACGGACGGATCCGAGGGGTAGCCGTTCTCGGGCAGGACGGTCGCATTTACGTCAAGATCGGCTGCGTTCAACGCCTTGGCGAGGAGCAGATTTCCGGCGCGATGTTCATGGCTCATGGGGCCATGACTCGGATTGCCGGATATGAAGACGACTTTCGCTTTGTCGGCGGCATGAAGGTTGACTTGCAGGGAACAAAACCAGATTGCGCCGATACAGAGAAGAAGGTCGGATATGGTCTTTTTCATGGTTGAGATCAAGCTCTACGCGCTTATGCTCCAGCTCGGAAGGCGAATGAGAGGCTTCCCATCCGCATCTATTTCATCAGGTCATTCGATTGCTACGCGGCGAAGGAGAGGGTTATCCTGACGCAGCTCCCCGCTGCGGTATTCGAGCGCGTCCATGCTACTTACTGCAGGAAGAAAACTACAACACTCTTTCGAGCGAAAAAATGATCTATTCCCGCGCCATGCAATCACAACTCGTTTCCATCGTCGCAGCCGTGCTCTTGGCGGGGTGTACGACCACAATCAAAAAGCCAGTTCAAGCACCGGACATCCCGATTCACGAGGCTTTCAAAGCCGGAAACATCGGAGCCGTCAAACAGCACTTGGCTGCTGGCACGGATGTTAATGCGAAGGGTCCAAATGCTGGATTGACTCCTTTGCATCGTGCGGCTTACTACGGTCTCGAGGAAATCGTCGAACTGCTTCTCGCAAAAAGTGCGGATGTGAACGCGAGGGAGGAGATTGGATGGACTCCCTTGCATTATGCGGCTGCCATGAGGCACAAGGAAATCGTCGAATTGCTTCTCGCAAGAGGTGCGGATGTACATGCGAAAGATGATGGTGGCGATACACCGCTAGATGCGGTCAGGTCAGGGAATGATGAAGGAATAGCCGACCTCCTTCGCAGACACGGCGGCAAAACGAGTCCCGACGATCCTGACTTGGGAGGAACGGACAGAATCCTCAATGAGAGCCCCGTGGACCTGGGTTATACCAATGTGCCAAATTGGCTGAAGTTCCCGCCAGCAGACCATCAAAATTGGGAATTCGATGGCGACGTTGTGGGTGTCGGCGTGGATTCGAAGGACAACGTCTACGTCTCACATCGCGGCGATCACGCACCACGTCTAACAGTTTGGAAACCGGACGGCAGCTTGCTCAGAGTTTTCCCATGTCCGAAAACGAAGCGGCCGCACATGGTCAATGTCGACAAGGACGACAACGTCTGGCTTGTGGATGACGGTAATCACTGCATCTACAAAATGAATCAAAAAGG
>JAPUJU010000144.1 GCA_027296025.1 bacterium | reverse complement strand
AGTTCGGACCCGTTGCCGCCTCATCCAGGAGCAGAAGGGCAACGTCGTCCGGCGCGGCGGAGAAAACCCGGGCGGGCTCGGAAAAGAGGACGATGTGCCAGCCCTCCTGCGATTCAACCTCGCTGAGAGTCTGGCTTATTGTCGGGTCGCCGGTTACCGCGAGAAATTGCAGATGTTTCAATGCCAACAAGTTTCACCGGTTATCAAGGTAAAACCATACTGACATTTTGTCAATGGGATTATAGTTTCAAACGCCGTTTTAGACGGTCACCGGGCCCGGAGACGTTCGCGAACCTCGATTTTCGCTTCTCGGTACTCACGCAGCTTGTTTCGAACGGTTCGGACGCTGATCTCGAGGCTTTTCGCCGCACGCGTACGGTTCTGATCGTGTTCGACAAGGCGAAAAAGAATCATGAGCTTCTCCATCTCCCGCACCGAACCATGCCGGAAGGTCTCTTCGATCCGGGAGAGTTCCTCCCGCTCGGCACTCATCTCGACGTGCTTCTCGTCGAGGATCATGCCCGGAGCAGTAATGACGGCACGCTCGATGGCGTTTTCCAGCTCACGGATGTTGCCCCTCCACTGGCCGCTGCAGAGCTTTTTCATCGCCGCTTCGGTGACTCTTATCGTTGTCCCGTCCGTGTGGTTCCGGATGAAATGCCTGACCAGAAGTGGAATGTCCTCGCGCCGCTCCCGCAGCGGAACGAGGCCGATCTCTGCGACGTTGAGTCTGCAGTACAGGTCCTCCCGGAACACACCGCGCTGAACGTCTTTCTTCAGGTCACGCTTTGTGGTCGCGATAACCCGCACGTCGACGTGGACCGACTCTGTGCCCTCCTCGCGTGAGATCAATCCATCCCGGATTGCCCGCAACACATTTACCTGTGTCGATGGCGTCATCTCACCAACGTCCTCAAGCAGCAAGGTCCCGCCGCTCGCCTTCTCGAACTTACCGAGCATCGGGCCCCTCTCCCCACCGTAAAAACCGCGCTCACTTCCGAACAGCTCCGCCTCGAGGAGTAGTTCCGGAATCGCGGAGCACACCACCTTGACGAAAGGCTGCCGGGCACGCCCGCTCGTTCGGTGAATCTCACGCGCCACAACTTCTTTGCCCGTACCGCCCTCTCCCGTTATGAGAACGTCGGCTGAGGATGCTGCAACAACGCGCACACGTTCACGGAGCGCGTGGATCGCCTGCGAGATTCCGACAATCGACTGCGCCGCGTCGAACTGTCCCATCTGCTCCTCAAGTGTGCGATTCTGACGCTGCAGGGCACCGTATTCGAACGCCTTTTCGACTGTGTAAAGAATTCTCTCTACCGTAAATGGTTTTTCAATGTAGTCGTAGACCCCGATCTTCATCATCCGTACCGCGGTCCCCGCAGCCCGCTCGCCGGTCACCGCAATCGTGATCGGCGCATCCTTCCGTCCGCCGACTGACTCGAGTAGTTCGATATTAGTCGGGTCGTTCGCGACGTCCACCATGAGCACGTCGAAGGACGTTTCATCGAGCGTCCTTAGTGCCTCTTTGTGCGTACCGATACACGTCACCTCGTACCGCGGTTTCAGCGCATCGAACAAAAACTCTCTCACTTCTGGAATATCATCGACGACGAGAAGCTTGCGCGGGTTCAACGTGTCCTCCTTAAACAGTGCCGTTAAGGGGCGATGGCCGCCGAAAAGTTTAGCGACGCCTGGTCGGCAAGGGCCTGGAAACTGTTCTGTACGGAGGCTATAAGGGCAAGCGGTGTGCCAGAGTAGGCAAGACGAGATTACGTGAGAAATTACTTCCCGCCGGGTGATACGGACGCGATTCTTCCCGAACGTCAGACTACGCGGCCCGGGCGGACCTTTCGCGGAGCCCAACACAAGACTGGCAAATTACTGGGCAAGTCCGGTGGAACTGGACGATGGGCGGTCACTGCCGGTCTGCCTGGCGCGCCAGGTTCGCGCTTTCGAAGATCTTCAGTTTTTCCCGCAGGGTCTGCCTCGAGATCCCGAGAATCGATGCGGCTCTTGATTTGTTACCGCTTGTTTGAACCAGAGTCTTTTCGATCTGAATCTGCTCGACTTCCCTGAGCGTCATCGGAAAGAACGTACTCACCACCTGTGCGGACGCGCGTTGGTTTTCGATCGTCCCCTCACCTTCTTGAATTTCCGAAGGCAGGTGCTCGACTAGAAATTCTTCTTCGGCGTCGAGAAGCATCCCCCGCTCTATGACGTTTTTCAGTTCGCGCACGTTGCCCGGCCCGTCGTAACCGACGAGCGCCAAGACGACTTCGCGGGAGACAGGCTACACGCACTTCCCAAGTTCACGGTTGTATCGATCGATAAAATGGTTCACGAGAAGCGCAATGTCTTCCTTCCGTTCTCGAAGGGGCGGGACGTGAACGGGGATTACTTTCAGCCGGTAGTAGAGATCGTTCCGAAAGGCTTTGTTTTTGATCTCGGCCTCGAGGTCACGATTGGTCGCGGCAACGATCCGGGCGTTGACCCGCAGATCATGGAGACCGCCGACCCGCCGGAAGGTCTTGTTTTCGATTACGCGCAGAAGACGCGACTGGAGCGTGATACCCATTTCGCCGATCTCGTCGAGAAACAACGTTCCCCCTTCGGCCAGTTCAACAAGCCCTTTCTTACGCGTCTTCGCATCGGTGAACGCGCCCTTCTCATACCCGAACAGCTCGCTCTCCAACAGGGTTTCCGGAACAGATGCGCAGTTGATCTCCATGAACGGGCGAGCCTGATCGTGGCTGAATTCGTGGATCGTGCGTGCGACCAGTTCTTTTCCCACGCCACTTTCACCCGTAATGAGTATAGTATTGGCCTTGCTCTTTCCAATTTTCTTGAGCTTTGCAAAAACATCTTGCATCGGCTTGCTCTGACCGATGAAGTTCGCAAATGTGCTCTTGGTGGACGAGCGTTGTTTCAGGTAGGCGATTTCGCTTCGCAGGCGATGTGTCTCGAGCGCGTTACCAATGGTGATCTTCAGTTTTTCGAGCGCAAACGGTTTCAGCACAAAATCGTGGGCGCCGATTTTCATTGTTTCGACCGCTGTTTCGACCTCCCCGTACGCAGTCATCATAATGACGGGTACCGACGGATCGATCGCTTTCAACTTTTTAAGAACTTCAATCCCGCCCTCCCCGGGAAGTTTCATGTCCATCAGCACGAGGTCTGCCGATTGCTCCTGGAAAACTTTCAGCCCCTTCTCACCATCTTCGGCATCGATGATCGAGTAGGCCTGACTGAGTGCCTCCCGAAGCGACCAGCGGATTGTTTTCTCGTCGTCAATAATTAATATTTTTTTCGCCATTTTTGGGTCTCCTGTGTCGTTTAGTCGACCTTCACGGATGGTTCCTGCATGTTGACCGGGAGCCGTATGCTGAACTGAGTTCCCTTATCCAGAGAGCGGCAACTGATCTTGCCGTGGTGCTCTTCGATTATCTGCTGGCTGATCGCAAGCCCGAGGCCGGTGCCGGTCGTCTTCGTAGTGACAAAAGGTTCGAACAGGCGATTACGAATTTCGGGACGAATTCCCGTCCCGGTATCTATCACATCGATCCGTGCGTACGCTTTTCGGTCCGCGTCCTCGTTGCTCAATATGATTTCTATCTGATCGTTCTTCTTACACGCTTGGATACCGTTCAAAACGATGTTCAACAGTGCCTGCGTGAGTTGGTTCCCATCGGCCCGGCAGGACCGGTGGAGAAGCTTGTCCTGAACCTCGATCTGAATTCCCTTTTTCCCGGCCTCGTCCGAGAGGAGTTGAATCACCCGGTTGGACAGATCTGCTAGCAGGCAGGTCCCGATCTGCGGATGAGGCGGTCGGGCATAGTTGAGGAGATTCCGAATGATCTCGTCGAGCCGGTGGATTTCATCGAGTATCGCCCGCACGTACTGAGTCTTGTCCGCGTCCC
>JAPUJU010000143.1 GCA_027296025.1 bacterium | reverse complement strand
GGGAGCCGGCCGTTCAGATTGTACGCACGCACCGGGTGCGGCACGATCTCGAGCGCACCGCGGGTGAAGATCGACGGTTGCGTCGCTATGGAGATTCGGCGTGCAAACAGTATGTCGCTTATGGCGAGCAGCCTTCCGACTGGCTGGCACGTCACATTCGTCCTGTAAGACGAGGACCGGCCCGTTTTCTGGCTCGTTACGGAAACGGCGACCCGGTAGTAACCAGGATCGAGTGACAGGGTCAGCTGAGTCGGTATCAAGTTTTGCCAATTGGTGACTTCGGGTCCTGTGCGCAGGACGAGATCGCGATCTTTCCGCTCAATCTCGTTGAACTGCGGATCCCACACGACGACCTCGACGTGAAACGTTTCTTCGAACCCTCCCTGTTCGACCACGATCGGCATTTCCACCTGCACCTCGACGCGTGTTTTCGTTTTACCGCCTTTGAACTGATCGATTCCGAAGTAAAAGGGGAGACTGTTGTCCTGAAAGTTGAACGGGTAACTGGAGGGCGTTTCCTCCAGAACTATCTCGAAATTGTTGGATACTTCCCGGATCTGATCCTGATGAAATACGGCGGACACGTCCTTGGGCAGCATCTCGACGATCTCCGGGCCACCGATCGCATCGAGTGCCTCCTGGATTTCCCTCGGCTTCGCCAGGCGGTAGGCTTCTTCTCGTATCGGGTCGTTCGAACGGAAGATCTCGAACGGCTCCATTCCCGTCGGCGTCGAAAAAGTCTCCAGATACTGTAGCGGAATTTTCTGGCCGAGCGATGTGTTCGTGTCGTAGAGCAGGAATTCGGTGAACTCGGGCGAGAAATTTACTTCGGGCCCGAGTGGGTCGATCGCGTAGATGAACTCGCCCTTCAAAGCGAAGTTTTCGAACGACACGAGCATGTTGTGCCGAAAGTAATACCAGAGTTCACCGGGTGGATCGACGCCGCGCAGTGTCACGTCGCCATAGATCTTTCCACGGTACTCTGGCGGGCCGTAGCGGATAAACACTTCGCCGCGCTTGTCCCATCCAGGCCACTTCTTGCTCCTGAAAAACTCTCTGGCGAGTAGTACCCGGATATTGTGCTCCACCATCATCTCGTTCTTTTTCGTCGTGGGTGTGGGATCATGTAGCCGCCAGAAAATGCGCAGCCAATCCTTTCGTTTCTCGTCCGTCTTGAGCCCCATGAACTGCCGGGTCTGGTATCCGTTCAACAGGTACTGGAGGCCCGCGAAGTTGCTCTGCATGGCTGGGGAGAGTTGCTCGATGTTCTGCCGCGTGACCTTGTAATGGGGAACGCGATCGGCGCGTGCCGCCGAGATGGCGGACCAGGGGAGCGCCAGAATAATTATGAGACGGAGGTGCTTCATCGATTCGCTCGGGTGATAAGGCCGAACCCCACGAAGAGAAATATAATGTTTCCGAGTTGTGCCGCAAGAAAAGGTGGCAGAAATCCGCTGTATCCCAGCGTCTGGCCTACCCTTAGCACGCCGTAGTACACGAAGGCCATCAGGAGGCTCAAACCGAAGCCGGCGGCCATCGACTGCTTGCGCTTGCCCGAGGCGAGCGCGATGCCGAGCACGACGAAAATTGCCCCAGCGAGGGGATATGAGAACTTGAAATAAAAATCTGTCAGGTAGTGCTCGACGTCTCCACCGCTGTGTCTAACCCGCTTGACGTACTCCCAGAGCTCCCTCGCCGTCATGTTTTCTTCGTCCACTTCCTCCTTTGCAAACAACTCCGGCAGCTCCTTCAGCTCCGGAATGATGAGTTGGTCAAAGCTCGCGACGCTCTCGCTGTCACTGTCAAAGCCACGGTCGAACCCCTTGTAGAAGACCCAATCTTCACCGTTCCAGGCGGCCCGTTTTGCGTCTCCGCGGCGAACAAGCGTAGAGCCGTCAAACTTCTGGACGACCACTTCGTGAAGCGACTGCGTGCGATGATTGTAACGAGTCGCGAGGTACACGTACCCGTTTTCTCCAAGGTAGTGCAGGTTCTCTTTGAGCATCGGGTTCGAGGGAGGATTCTTCTCGATTTCGATGCGCATAATGTTTTTGTGACGGATGTTCGCTTTCGCGACGACGATGTCGTTGAAAAATGTCGAGCCCAGACTGACGAGCGCGGCGGTAATCAGGATCGGCGCCGCGATTCGTATCAGGCTGATTCCGGACGCTACTAACGCTGTGATTTCATTGCGGCGGCCGAGTATGCCCATCGAAAACATCGTGGCCAGCAGGAGTGAGAGCGGAACTATGTACGTGAGAATGAACGGCAGTGAGAAGAAGTAGTACTTCGCAACCGAAAAGATAGCTGCATCGTGGTCGACAAAATTGTCGATCTCTTCAAAGACATCGACGGTAATATAGATGACCGCAAACGCAAGAACACTGTAGAGAAAAATGCGCAGAAATAGTTTAAGAAGATATCGGTCGTGTATGCGTCCGGTCATTAGCCCCGCTGGAGGATCCTCAGAGGGTTCATTTTGCCCCAATCGATAACGATCTGTTCACGCGTCGCCCGCCGAATGAGTATCACAGAACAGATTCCGAAGAAAAGGTTGGGCACCCACATTGCAAAGATCGGGCTGACAATTCGGCGGTCCGCGAGCTTCTCTCCGCCGATCAGACAGATATAATACACGAGGAAGACGATGATACTGAGGATGATTGCCGTATTCATGCCTGACTTTCCGAGGCTCAACGCGATCGGGGAACCAATCAGGACGAATACCAGGCACGCGAAGGAGATCGCAAACTTCTTGTGGATCTCCACGCGATACCTGTTGATTTGCCTCAAATACGAAACTTTGATCTCCTGCTGGCTTTGGAGGGCCCGTTTGGTGACGGTCGTCTTCCGTTTCGAAGCTATCGACCTGCCTTTGCCGCTTCCGTTCAGGCCGGCAGCGGTCGTTGCAACAGCGGTGGACGGATTGCTCCCGAGGACGCTGTCTCGAACCTCCGAGTTGAGGAGGCTCATTACGTTTCGGATCTCCGTGCTGGCCATGCTCGCGACTTTTGCGTCGACGCTGACAATGTCTCCTTCGATCTCCTTGATGCGGTTGTACATCATCTGTACGTTCATTTCCCTGTCACCGCGGTAGTTTCGCTCGGTACGTTTGAGCGACCGGTCGATATCCGCGATCTTGAGCGTGTAGGTCTTGAACACCGTCCGGCGGTAGGTCGATGCATCGGTGCCATCGGGGATCTTGTGGATCTCGCCGTCCTCCAGTTCGAACAAAAGGACATTGTCGGTTTCCTCGTACCTGAGGAAACCCCTCTCCGCGATGATCGTAGTCGGCAATTCTCCCGGTTTTTCGCGCTGGAATATCTGTATTTCACGGATCTCACCGGTACGATCGTTCTTGTGACGCACGAAAATCTTGTACCCCTTGAACGCGTCGATAAAACGGTTCTCTTTGATCACGACCGTCGGTTTCTTTTTGTTGATGTCAATCAGCAGGTTCAACAGTTTGTGGTTCGCTTCGGGGAGAATGTTGTTGTTGTAGAAGATCATTCCGAGCGTCAGAGCGGCACCGAGCAACACGACCGGCCGGATCGTTCGCGCCAGACTTAAGCCCCCCGCCTTCATTGCGGTGACTTCATTCTCCCCCGCGAGGGTGCTGAACGTCATGAGGGTCGCCGGCAACACGGCCATTGGTATGATTAATGCAAACATATGACCCAGACTAAGCATAAATGCTTGCATGACAACGAGAAACTCGACTCCCTTGTTCAAAAACAGGTCGATGTACCGGAGGATGAAATCCATTACAAAAACGAAAGTTAAGACGGATGTCGAGAAGAGAAAGGGTCCGATGTAGTTTTTGAGGATATAGCGGTCGAGAATCAAGGTGGGGGTTTCCCCTGGTTAGTAGACAACGATCTGTGGTTTCATATTACAAATAATTGTTTTATTGACAAGCACTTTGTACGGTTGCGGCGCTGCAGGGCGCGCCTGTGAATATCGATAACGGGTGATGAGCGGACCGGTATGGCCCGCGGTCTCAATTGAATGTGAAGGTGTCGCCAAAAGTGACGTTTCGGCGGTGCTTTGTCTCCATAATTGGACAGTCCAAATGCGCGGCAACGTCACAGTGTTCACCTGGAACCCCCCGCCGGTCGGAAAAGTTTCCTGGATGCCCCCAATGTCTGTGTCTACCCGTGTCCACTCTACGATAGAGAGAACGTGGATAAGAGAATCGCTTTACTTTGCGCCCGGTACCCCGCGCTCGCGGTGTGCATGGCCGCGATCCTGGTCCTGTCGGGGGCTCCCGGGCCAACGCACGCGCAGACTTTTTCCATAGACCTCGAAGAGGTTTCCGGGTACCTCGCCAGAACCACGCCGGACAATCCGTTTGATACATTGCGAACAGATATCACGCACCTCACCCTCGGTGAGTACGGGCGGGTCCCTAACTTTCTACCCACCGACTTCGAAAGAGTTCACGCACTCGAGGAATTCGGGGCCGGCGGAAGGTATCGCGTAACGTTTTTCTATCCCAGGACGCACTCGTTTCAGTTTCGCGAGGAGCGGCGAGGCGTATTTCTTTATCTCCAACCCCGCGATTTGGCAACGCCGGGGCTTGTTATCGATGTGGAGACGATCGATCAGCTGACTGATCGCAGGTACCGCGAAAGCACTCGGGCGATCTGGCGTGAGACGGTGGTGAGCTCGATCAACCGCCAGAAGATAGGCGAGGGCGGTTTCGGCGGGTTGTCTTTCAACGTGCCGATCAAGTTGCCGGGGTTCATGGAGACCATGATCGGTGAAGGAGAAAAAACGCACATCGACATCTCCGGCCGCGAGAGCATCACATTCGCGGGTGAGTCTCGCGTTGTGAAACCGTTTATCGGGTCGGAGGGCCAGCAGAAACAGTCGCTCTTTCCGTCGCTCGACATGAAACAGGAACTGGACGTGCGGCTGAACGGCCAGATTGGTGAAAAGATCCACGTTCAGGTGGACCACTCTAGCAACGCGCTCTCCGACAACAACAACAACATCCGGCTGAACTATCGCGGGTTTGACGACGACATCATCAAGCTGATAGAGCTGGGAAACACGAACCTCTCTCTGCCCGGTTCCGAGCTCGTCAGTTTCTCGACGAGCTCCCAGGGACTCTTCGGGATCAAAACGGTCGCGCAGATCGGCCCGGCCGAGGTCACGGTGATAGCGAGCAAAGAAGAGGGTGAGGTCTCCAGCGCGACGTTCGTTCCGCAGGGCGCGACGATCGGCCAGCGGGAGACGCGAACGATTCTTGATTATCAGTTCGTGGCGAACAAATTTTTCTTCTTCGATGACCCGTTCAAAGGAATTGTCCCACTCAAGACAGACTCGATCGAAGTGTTCCGTTCGATTCAGCTCTTCGAGC
>JAPUJU010000142.1 GCA_027296025.1 bacterium | reverse complement strand
ATTCCTTGGACATCCAAACGGCACCCACGAATACCATCGCGCAAAACCCGAAGATCATCAGTTGTTACATAAGAATTCCTCCAGATTTGCGGTCGTATGGAGACTCGATATTCATCGTGTGACCAGCTGACGGCACGTCATGGTGATACGCCTGATTCAAGAAGTGTGCAAGTCAAAATCCGCCACGCCCACTGCCCGTGTGCTTGCAAATTCGGCTGGTTAGATCCTGGGGAAGGTGACTTTTAATCTCTTAAGTGGTTTAACAGAACTTGCCTTGTGCGGCAAATCAAATTCTCGTAGCTGCGGTGTCCTGAGTTGTATATAACCAACTCTGACCAGAACTGTCAAGGCCAATTCAACGGACTCGAAAGCGGCCTGCAGGGCAGGCAGAGCACGTGTAGCGCTCACGCCCACCCCACCGTGGAGCACCGGCCTCCTGACCCCACGCGAGGACCAACTTATTATTTTATGTTTAGTTAGAGAGGAATGCCCTAGAAAAAGCTCTCCGGGTCGACGTCCCATTTCAGGTCGACCGATGCCCCCCCTCGAATGTGACCGACGACGTCTCCAAACGCACCCAAAAGGCGTGCCTTATCCGTGTTCGAGAGTTGTCCCTTGATCATCACGTGCTCGCGATACCGATTGCGAATCCGCGGGATGACGGGCGGCACGGGACCCAGGATCTCGGCGGGCTGCCTGCCGAGCCGGCGGCGAAGCTCAGAGACCCACGCCGCGACGACGCGTTCTAACAGTGGCTGGTTGGGCGCGCTGCACGACGCCAGAATAACTCGTGAGAACGGCGGATAATTGAGCTGTTTGCGAACCTTCATCTCTTCTGACATAAACCCGTCGTAGTCGTTGTTTCGCAGAAATTCGAAAACAGGGTGGTCGGGAATGAACGTCTGCACGACCACCTCTCCCCCCGAGGAGACGCGGCCCGCCCGCCCGGCGACCTGGGTCAACTGATGAAAGGTTCGCTCTGCCGAGCGAAAATCCGGGTAGTTCAAGCTGTCTTCCGCCATCAGAACTCCCACGAGATTGACGCCCGGGAAATGGTGTCCCTTGGCAACCATCTGTGTGCCGATGAGGATCGGGTAGTTCCCGGTGCTGAACTGTTCGAGAATCCTGCCGTGCCCGTCCTTGCCGGCGGTGGTGTCCGCGTCCATGCGAAGGATTCCAACTCCGGGCAACAGATTGGTCAGGTCCAGTTCGACCCGTTGTGTGCCGGCGCCGGAAAAATAGAGCCGGGAACTTCCGCACTCACCGCAACGGGGCATCGCCGGTTTAGCGTAGCCGCAGAAATGACACATGAGCCGGTGGTTCACCCGGTGATAGATGAGTGAGATGTCGCAGTTCTGACAACGTTCCACGTGAGAGCATGCATTGCACTGAACATAGCGTGCGTGTCCGCGACGGTTCAGAAAAAGAATTGTCTGGTTCCCGCGCTTGACGTTGTGATCGATTCTCTCGAGAAGCTCCGACGAGAAGAATGCACCCTCCATCTCCGCTTCGCGCAGATCGACAAAGCGCAGGTCGGGCAACCGGCCTCCCGAAACGCGTTCGGGCAGCTTCAAATACTGGTAGCGGCCACTTCGAGCGTGATGAAACGATTCGGCAGACGGTGTGGCCGAGCCCAGAACGACCGTCAGGTTCTCGAACTTGCCGCGCATGAGCGCGACGTTCCGCGCATGGTAGCGGGGCTTGTCGTCCTGTTTGTATGAGTCGTCCTGCTCCTCATCGACCACGATGAGCTTCAGGTTCTTAACGGGGCTGAAAATCGCCGAACGGGGGCCGAGTACGAGCCGGCACTCGCCCGTCGCGATACGGTGCCACATTCCAAACCGCTCAGCACCCGTCATGCGGCTGTGAAGGATGGCCATATCGTCACCGAACACCTGCCGGTAGCGCGCTATCGCCTGAGGCAACAAACCGATCTCGGGAACGAGTACGATACACCCGCCGCCCTGCGAGATCGTCGTGTGGGCCGCGCGCAGGTAGAGTTCGGTCTTGCCACTCCCGGTGACGCCGTAGAGCAGTATCGGTGCGAAAAGACCCGAGCGAATCGATGCGTGGATCGACTCCAGCGCGTTCGACTGGTCGGGGCTCAACGTGCGCACTTTCCGGTCAATCGCCGAGAGCGCAGAGACAACGACTCGCTTGTCCAGCCTGGCCGCCCCACGCCCGATCAGCCCTTTCACGACGCCCTTGCTGAACCCCCACTCCTTGACCACCGTTGTCAGATCCGCCTTCCCTCCCGCTCGCATCAACGCTTTTACGAGCGCGGCCTGCTTCTTCGCGCGAGCCAAACCGTCGCCGGGCTCATCCCGCTCGAGTGTCAATACGCCCCGCATGCGTTCGCCGGCTTTTGATTTTTTCAGGCTCGGGGGGAGCACGGCCTGCGCGGCCTCCCCGATGGAGCATCCATAGTAGGAGGCGATCCATTTCGTTATTTTCAGCAAAGTTTCGGGAAGGAACGTGTCGTAGAGTGCAGCGATTGATTTGATGCGCTTCACATCGGTTTCAGCAGTGATGTTGACAACGATGCCGCTCAACACTCGCCTGCCGAACGGTACCTCGACCCTTGACCCTACGGAGATCAATTCCTGGAGTTCATCGGGGATTCGGTAGGTAAAGCTCTGGGCAAGTGGGATGGGCAGCGCGACCTGGGCAAAGGTGTGTGTGCCCGGTGTTTCAAACTGGGGGTTGGCGCTCATCGAGTGAGTATAGCCGTACGACTGCGGACGAGCAAGCGCCGCCGGCTACTCCCACAACCTCGAGGGGAAGCAACATCATGGGTTACTTTCTGCATCCGATGATTTCTTCGATCCGCTCAATCAAGCGGGTCGGACTGAACGGCTTCACAATATAGTCCACAGCCCCAACATCGAAACCCAGGCGCTTGTCAACCTCTCGCCCCTTCGCGGTCAACAACAGCACCGGAATCTCCTTGGTCTCGGGCTGCTGCTTCAGGCGACGACACGTCTCGTAGCCGTCGAGAACCGGCATCATGATATCGAGAACGATTAGATCCGGTTGAAGCTGCCTGGCTTTCTCGACGGCCTTTTCGCCGTTCGGTGCCGTAACTACCTCGAAGCCCTCCGCCCCGAGGCTGAAATCCAGAATATGGAGTATGTAGCTTTCGTCATCTACAACGAGAATACGTCCCTTTTGCATCGCGGGGCGCCTCCTTCAAATGTCTAACCAGTCCACTGGCCAGTACGATCTAGCCGGGTTCGATTGTTTCCTCTTCTTGGTTTTCTTCAGATTTTCCGCTTTTGTCCTGGCCTTCCTCTTTCACGATTTCATCCAGTACTTGTACGAAATGTTTCACAATTCTCGGATCGAAGAACGTTCCCGCGCGGTGCTGGATCACCTCCATCGCCTCGCTGAGTGTGTACTGCCGCTGGTACGGACGTTCGGAGACAAGGGCTCTCAACGCGTCGGCAACACGAATAATCCGTGCCTCCACAGGGATCGCTTCACCCTTGACCTTGCCCGGGTAACCCGTTCCGTCGAAGTTCTCGTGATGGTTCAGCACGATTTCCTGGATTCGCGGGTCCGTTTCGATAGCCGCGAGAAGTTCGTAACCGATAAGCGGGTGTTTCTCGACATCTTCGCGATCCTTCGGGGTCAGCTCGCCCGGCTTCTTTATGATGTGGTAGCCGACCTGCGTCAAACCGAGGTCGTATATATTCATGACATAGCGGATGACCTGAACCGTACTATCGCTGAGTCCCAGATTCTCGCTTACCCGTTCGGTGGTTGCCATGATCAGTTCGTCATACTGAACGTCGATGTAACGTTTGGCATCGAGGATCGCTTTGAAAGTCTCTCGCACACTCTCGTACTCGGACGCAACGTCGGCAAACTGTTTCAATTTCATCATCCCGACGCAGATTCTCTCCACGAATGTCTCCAGAAGCTTGCGGTCGTTATCAGTGAACGTGGAGCGGCCGGCCGGGCTCGAAATGTTTACAACCCCTGCGACTTTCTGCCCGTGACGAATCGGCACCGACAGGAAGGACTTCGACCCGTAGAGAAGCTCGTTGTTGCTTCGCGTCAGGCGGTCGTCCTTTTCGATGTTTGTTACCAGCATGCTGCGCCCGGTCTGCGCGACCTTTCCGGCAATTCCCTCCCCCAACGTCACCCGGGCGTGCTCGACAATTTCCTCGTCCATGCCGACGGCGCTTTCGATTCGAAGCTCCTTCCCCGATTCGTCGAGGAGCATGATTGATGCCTTTCGGACGTTGAGAAGTTCCGCTACCGTCTCGACCATGAGCTCGAGGAAGCGATCGATCTCGAACCGGCGGACCGTGCTGGTAACGTCGAGCGCGTGTGCACGAACGATGACCTCCTTCTTCGGCAGCACGACGACAAAGCGCGCGCCACCGCTCGGAATGTTCTCGACCCAGATACGGCCATCGTGCCAGTCGGTAATGTTCTTGCAGATCGTCAGGCCCAGCCCCGATCCGCCGTGCACTCTCGCATCAGACGAATCCGCCTGATGAAACTGCTCAAAAATCTTTGTCAGCTGGTCGTCCGGCACACCGGTGCCCTCGTCTTCCACCAGGATTCGTACGGAGCCTGTCTCATTTTTCACAACGAGACGGACGCTACCACCTTCGCTGGAAAACTTCGCTGCATTGTGAAGGAGGTTGATGAGCAGTTGCCGCAGCATATCCTCTTCACCCCGCAACATGACGGGTTCCTTCGGTAGGCTTGTTTGCAACGACACTTCTTTCGAGTCAAAGTTTTTCCTGAGGTCCTCGATCGCCACTTTGGCGAGTGACCTGAGGTCACACGGGGCGCGCTCGAACTTGACGGCGCCGGATTCCATATGGGAGAAGTCCAGGATGTCGTCGATCAACGCCATCAGGCGCCCGCTCTCCTCGTCGATCACACCCAGGAACTGCTTCATCAGATCGCGGTCGACCTTGTCGGCATTTCGTATCAGCGTGTCGCAGTAAGCGCGGATGGATGTAAGTGGGGTACGGAATTCGTGCGATACCGTTGCGACGAAATTCGATTTCAACTTATTCAGGCTGGCGAGCTTCTCGGCATAGTCACTGAGCTTCGCGTTCTTGGCTTTCATTTCCTTAAAGAACCACGCGTTGCGAATGGCGATCACGGCGAGGCCGGCGATGCTTTCGAGATTATCGATCACGTCAACGACGGAGAGCTTGGAATCCTCGGGGTTTTCCATAGAGAGGTATCCGACCGGTTCGACCTCGTCGTCGACAAGCGGGACGATGAGCATGTCAATCTCTCCCCATGTGTCTTCGACGCGCACAGTTTTGCTCGTCGAGAGTTCGTCACCCTGCCATGTCGACGCGTCACGGATAAAGTAGCTTTGGCCGACGCGAAAACGCGGCTCGGTCATCTTCTGGTATTCCGTATACGGAATCCGGTAGTTGAGAACGGTGTCCCGTACTTCCTCTCTCAATCCGACGTGTGCTTTCGTTTCGAAGTTCTGGCTCTTTTTATTGAACAATCTCAGCGTGACCGTCTTGAAACCGAGATTCTCGTGCACGAGATCCACGACGCCCTGGAGAAGATCGGACAACCGCTGCCGGCGCTGCATCGAAATGCCGATCTGGATGATTCTTTCGAGACTTTCCACCTTCTTCATGAACTGCAGCGTGTGACCCTTCTGTTTCTTGATCAGGTCACTGCTATCCTCATAAATGTTTGTTGCGATGTTGCTGAGCTTCAGGAGCTCCGCCTTTGCCGCCTCCATCTCCTTGCGGTGCTCCTCGGCGGTCGTCTTGTAACGGACACTCATCGAAACATACGTTTGTGTCAGCAGTGCAAGAACGAACGAAAGCGCGGAGACGTCGAAGACCCTTGCCGCAATAATAACAATTGTCGCCGTATCCGAGAAGAAGGTCGTCACCTGGTAGCAGGCCGACGCAAACACCAAACAAGTGATCGCCGCAACATGCTTGAACTTCTGGTCCGACTCCAGCCGAATCGCATGGAATATCAGGAACGCCGCCAGGCGAATGTTCACGACAAGCAATGCCATATTGGCCAGTCCAGCAACGAAATCGAGAACGGAACCGTTTCGAAACTGAACGATGAAGGTTAGCGCGCCGAAAATGCCGAAGTAGAAAAGCTGTTTTGTCGGAACTGTTTCCTGTGGTGCTTCGTTGTTGTCGGAGCTCTGTGCCTTGTCGGCGAGCTTACGGGCCGGCCGAATCCGGTCGACAATGAACTGGGAGAGAAAGTAGAACCCCACAGTATTGAGGAAGGTAAACCAGAAGTATCGCTGCGCCCCCGAACCGAGCAGCGACTCCATATCATCGATGATGACAGTTCTTCCGAGAAGGAACGTCGCGAGGACCACAAACAACGGCTTGAGGTCCCTCCGACCCATTGCTTCGCGACCCTGGAACAGGGCAAACGTTACCATGCCTGTCAGCACTGCGACAAAAACCAGGTAGGGGTTTGCCACTCCGTTGGCGAATAATTCACTCGAAATGCTATTCATCAGGTCTGTCCCGTTTTCTCCGTGTCTTTCAAGAGTCGCCGCATTTCCACGGCTTCGCCCACGAGCAATTTGCCGTCATCTGCCAGCACCGCGATAAAGTGGTCGACGATAGCCGCGTCGAATTGCTTGCCGCCGTGCTCGACGAGCTCCCGAACAGCATCCTGCGGACTGAGTTGCTCGCGATAGGGCCGTTTGGTCGTCATCGACTGATACGCATCCACAATGGCGAGAATCCGGGACCCGATCGGAATATCGTCGCCCCGGAGACCCATCGGGTAACCCCGTCCGTCGACTCGTTCGTGATGATAGAGAATAATGTTGCTCACGAGTTCGACGAACTCGAGCGGCCGGATAAGATCGGCGCCGCGTTTCGCATGTTCGCGGATCTTCTCGACTTCATCGATCGTCAGTTTGAACGTCTTGTTCAAGATCTCGTCGCTGACCTGTGTCATTCCGATGTCGTGCACGCTCGCCACGTATTGAATGACGGTTACGTCCTTTTCCGGTAACCGCAAGCACCTCGCGAGCTTCAGTGAAAGATCAATCGTCCGCTCGATCGAGCGCGTCTCAACTTGAACCTCGATCATCTTTGCAAACGCATCGACGGTTTGTCTCAGATGGGCGCCGGCGTCGTCCGACTCACGCGCGCGCTCCAAGGTGTTTGCGATGCGCCTGGCAAACGACTGTAGCAAGTTCATTTCATCCTCGCTGAACGACACACCGGACGTCTTATTGTTTACATTGATGACTCCCACGACGACGTTGCCGAGCTTGAGCGGCACGCTTAGAAGCGACATTGTTTCGTACTGCGGGTTGTTCGGCGTGCTGTAGATCTCGTTTTCTTCGATGTCATCGATCAGCAGGGGCTCGCCAGTCTTCGCCACCATACCGGCGATACCTTCGCCCACCTTTACGCGTGTCTGGTCGACGATCCACGGATCGAGCCCGTAGGATACCTTGATGAATAGCTCCTCGCGGCTTGGATCCAGAAGCATCAGGGAGATGATCTTCGCTGACAGAAGCTCCGCCACCATTCGCATGATCACTGCGAGCATGTCATAGATGCCCGACTTGTCCTCGATTCCCTGAGACATGTAGTCGAGGAGATTGTTCACACAGTGTTCCTTGGGAATGCTGATCGTGAACTTGCTTCCAACGTGTTCTCTACTCTCTACTTTAATGACGCCACCGTGCTGGTCGATAATGTTCTTGACGATGGCCAGCCCGAGCCCGACGCCGTCATAGTGTTTGGAATCCTCTGATTTGACGCGGTAGTACTTGTCGAAGATCCTGGAAACCTGTTCCTGGGGGATCCCGATGCCTTCGTCTTCGATCGAAACCTTAAGGTCCACCGCATCCTCTTCCACACGGATCCAGATCGCCGTTCCGTCTAACGTGTATTTCAACGCGTTGCCAATAAGGTTGATGAACGCCTGGGTGATAAGATCCTTATCCGCGTCCACCTTCGGGAGACCGGCAGGCAGCTCTACATCTATCGTGATGTTTTTTTCGTCGATTTTCGGCTGAAGCATCGACACGACAGCAGTGATGATATCGCCGAGGTCGAATCGTTCGTGCTGAAGTGTTTTCCGTCCGAACTCGATATTGGACACATCGAGGATGTCGCCGACGATTCGAATAAGTCGCTCCGTCTCCCGGGCTACGATCGACAGAAACTCCTTTTTCTCAGTGAACTTTGGATCGTCGATGTGGTGTTCGAGCGTCTCGATATACGCCTTTATGGACGTCAACGGCGTGCGAAGCTCGTGCGACACGTGGGACACAAATTCGGACTTGAGGTGATTGACCTCTTCGAGCTCGTTTATCCGTTTCTCATAGACATCCACCTTCTTCTGGATGGATTCGTAAAGCTTGCTTTTGGCGATTGCAATCGCCATCTGATCACTCATGATTGTTAGAAGACGAAGTTGCCGGTTCTCGAACTGTTTTTTTACGAAGTCGCCGACGTATATGACGCCGATCGTCTGCCTGCCGTTTCGAAGCGGCAGGCCGATCAACGAACCTATTTTTGATGCTTTCAAGAGTTCGCTCTTACTCGTCCTGCGGTCGTTCTTCACATCCTCGATGATCAGCGCTTCTTCGTGATCGATGAGCCATTGAGTCAGACCACCCGGCCGGACTCTTGTCCCGAGGACGAGTTTGTGGCCCTTTGGAATACCAACGAACACCGAGTGCGAGATTTCGCCGTCCTGATCGAAGAGAATGATGCTCGCCCACGGTTCGCTGACGAGAATCGTCGCTTCCTTGGCAACCATCTTCAGAAGCGTCTCTACCGTAATAACGGCGTTGATGCCGAGGCTGATGTCGTAGAGTCGCGATAGATCCTCGATCCGACTACGGGATTCCATATCCTGACGGCGCAGCGAATCCATGGAGTGATGAAAATGATCCTGGAATGTATTCGACAGGAACATTACGAGGCTCAGGAACCCGCCCATAACGAGCAGGGTCCCGAGCAGATAGATCGGGTTGAGATACATCCCGTTAGGCGTTGCGTAGCAGCTGTAGTGGATGATCAATCCCGCGTGCTCGAGATACCCCAGCAGGCCGACACTCGCGATCGTTCCCATTAGAAAGATTCCGACACT
>JAPUJU010000141.1 GCA_027296025.1 bacterium | reverse complement strand
AGATCGGTGGAGCGTTCGGTGGAGAAAAGGAGACGGGCGGGGGGCGTGAGTCCGGATCTGACTCTTGGAAAATCTACATGCGCCGGCAAACGAACACGATCAACTGGTAGAAAGAGCTGCCTCTGTCTCAGGGAATCAAGTTCGAATAGCTGCCATCGAAGCTACCCCCGGTATCCGCTCGCTCCACACGGAAAGTTACGCTCGCGAACACCGGGGGTAGCTTCAACGAAGGGCGAAGATCCGGCGACGGCTGGGCGTACGCCCGAAGCGGAACTTCTACAGGAACGAATGAGGATCCGCGAACGGGCTGGGCGTGCGCCCGAAGCGAAGCTTTGCAGGAGCGAATGAGGATCCGCCGCGAAGCGGCTAGCCGAGTGAAGCGGGCAATGTGGAGCGAAGGCGCGCACGGCCGGCCCGTTGGCATTAGAGTCAGCCGAGCGAAGCGGGCGCCGGCTAACGGGCGCCGGCGGTCGTGTCTTTGCCGTCATCGTCGAGTGGCGGGTACATGTCGTTCCACCAGTCCGGCTGATCCTTCAGATAGCGATCGAACCAGGATACGATTGCGTTGGACCACACGATGCGCTTCTTGTAATCGACGATCCAGTGGTTCTGGCCTTCGATTCGTAAGTACTCCACTTCCCTTTCGAGCAGTTTGAGCGCCGCGTACATCTGCTCACTCTCGCCGGGCGGCACGTTCGTGTCGTCGGTGCCGTGCAGCAGCAGCAGCGGTGTGTGTATCTTGTCCGCGCTGAAGAGCGGGCTCTGGTCGACGTAGATATCCCGGCGGTTCCACGGAAAACTGTTTGCCGCAGAGACAGAGTTGTAGCCGAATCCCCAGTATCCTTCGCCCCAGTAACTCGAGATCGAACTGATTCCCGCGTGGGAAACTGCCGCAGCAAACATGTCCGTCTTCGTCACGAGGAGCTGCGTCATGAATCCTCCAAAGGAAGCGCCGATACAGCCGACGCGATCTTCGTCCACGAAAGGGTGAGCCTCGAGAAACTTCTTCGTTCCATCGACAATTTCGTCGGCGACGATCTTTCCCCAGTCGTTTACATGCAGCGCCGAGAACTCCTGCCCGTAGCCGGTAGCACCGCTTGGCTGCAACACGTAGACGACATACCCCATGGCTGCCCACAGGTTCTTCGGATAACGTCCGCCGAAGCTCCGGCTGACCGGCGATGTACCACCATAGTAGTAGACGATGCAGGGCCACTCCCTCGAGTCATCGAAGTCGGGTGGATAGTGGATGCGGCCGACGATCGCCGTACCGCTTTCGGTTGTGAAGTCCCATGACTCGACTTTGCCGATGCGTACGTTCTCGAATCGTTCCTTACCGGGATCGAGCAGAGTCGTCACCTTCCCCCGCCTCAGGTCGACGGAGTAGAGGCGGTTGGGATGATCCGCGCTGGACGCGACCAGCGCCACCACGGGTTTTCCCCGCGCCACGTCACTTCTGTGAATGACGTCTGCGTCGACATCGATGGTTGTGAACTTCTTCCGCTTCACGTCGTACGTGTACAGCCGTACCGATTCGCTCTCCTGCGCAACCACAACGACGGAATTGCCCGGCTCGGGCCAGTACACCGAACGCACGGTCGGGTTGAAGTTTTTTGTGATGGACGTGACGTCTTTGGTCGCTGGGTCGAAGAGGTAGGCCTGAGTATCGTAGTCATTCGGGATTACGCCGCTGGCGAGATCGTAGCCCACGTCGCCGAATGTTGTGGGGCTGGCCGTAATGAGAATAGTTTTGCCGTCCGGCGAGTACTGCGCTGTCCCGATCCAGTGCGCCTCGGCGAGAATTTCGGCTTCTTGCGTGGCGAGATCCAGGTGCACCAACTCCGACCTGCTGTACGGCCGCCGCGACAACTCTTCATACGATCGCCCGATAAGGAGTGATTTCCCGTCCGGATGAATGTCATAGAGCCAGGTGCTGTGCTCCCCGGCAGTCACACGGCGCATGGTACCGGCCGGCACGGAGGTGAGGTGGAGGAAACTCCGGTCACGCTCTCCGGCGCGGCGGTCGCTGAGTCCTCGAAGTCGCTGTACGCCGGTCTCGCTCTTTTCCGCTTCGACATCGACCGAGTACGCGATAAAGGTCCCATTCGGGCTCCAGTCGTATCCCGACAGGTGTTCGATCCCCTCGACGACCGTCTCGACTGCACCGGTCTCGAGATCCAGCACACGGATCGTTCCCTTGTCGTCACTCGTCATGATGTAACTGAGACGGTGCCCGGTTGGCGCCCACTGCCAGTCCGATGTGTCGGACATATCGCGAATCGTTTTTTCGAGGGATCCGTTCGAGATTCTTCGGATCTCTCGCCGTGTATCCCGCGTACCTTCCGGCGGCGTCCGTCTCGAAATCGTAAAGGTGACGTACTCGCCGTCGGGAGAGACGTCCACGCCGCCAATCGATGGCGCATCGAGAACGTCACCGATCGTCATGATACGCGACGGATTCAGAGAAAGGACGGGCTCGTCGTCGGTATTCTTTGCGGACACTCCGACGTCCATCTGCCACGCGGCGGATTCGTCATCGGGTATGCGAACCGTTTTGACGACGACCAGATGCTTGCCCCGTTCGAGCTTTGCGGTACCCGTCTTTGCTTTCGCATCGTCGAAGTCCGCCGTTTCCTTCTGCTTCACAACCGACTCTCCGTCGATCGTCACTTCGAACGCATCACTTCCCTTTGCCGATACTTCCACTTTCGTCCACCGGTCCACGTCGAGGTACGCCGCCAGATATGCCACCTGCGCTGAACTCTCATCCGATGACAGCGTGATACCCGGTTCGGCCACCGCCGTTACGGTCCATGTAACATCGCTTCCGCCCACGAGGCTAATCGCTGCACCCTTGACCGGCAGCGCCCCGCCCAACGAAACGTGCCTGTAACCGAGGAGATCGGCCGGTTTGGTCGTCGAATCCCCGTCGGCGCTGAAAGCCGGCACCGGTGTGGCAAGCGGCCCCAGGAGGAGCCATTCCTCGAATCGAACGTCCGGTTCCGGCGTTTCTTCCTTCTCATCGGCGAGGGCGAGTGCGGCAAACACGAACGCTACAAACAAAATTACGACCAGGCCACCAAACGAGGCGCTGCGATAACGGTTGATGATCGTCATGGGCTCAAGCTCCAGATTTCGAAAAGGCACTCCCTTCCAGCCGCACGAGCGCGTGTGCGCTGAGAGGGTATCGGTATGCTCGAAAACAGGCGGGTCTGCTACCCTTCGAACACTTCCTCGACTTTGACAATTGTGACGTTCTCGGCCTTGATGTCGAGAGGATATGTCGAAATGTACTCGTCTTCCTCCAGAATCTCGGCAAAGTAATCGTGCAGAACTGCGTCGTAATCCACCTTCGAGCATTCAATTTCCATGTAACATCGATCACCCATCTGATAAATCCTTTCTTGATTTGTGCCCCATTCTCG
>JAPUJU010000140.1 GCA_027296025.1 bacterium | reverse complement strand
GTGTCGAGTCGGCCGCCCGGTAACCGGGCATCTGCTGCAGGATGAGTTCCGTGTTGACGTATGCGATCCGCGTGCTATCTTGCGCGCCGTTCTGAAGAGCGGGGACCGCTCCCATCCCGACGAAGACCAGAACGAATGAAGCGGCTATTGCCCAACGGGCCATTCTACTCTCCAGGTATATGTTCGTGTTCCTGTGCCAGATGCTGTTACCCAGCAGGCTAGAAGATGTTACCCAGCCTGAAGTGGAATTTGAACCCGGGGTTGGGATTGCCGGCGAGGTCGCGGCGGTCGAATCCATAGGCGTAATCAATACCGATTGGGCCAAGCGGTGACAACAAGCTCACCCCGATGCCCACCCCACGGAAGAGCTTAGTTGGGTTGAACTCGCCGGGGGTGGCGTAGACGCTACCGACATCGGCAAAAAGATTGAAGTAGAGCGCCTGGCTCAACCGGGCTCCGACCTCGCCTGTCATCTGGAAATACGATCCTCCAAACGCGTCCACCGTGTTGGCCTGATTGCCACTGGCTCGTGGATCGAATCCGAACGGCGTCACAGAAAACTCGTCGTATCCACGGAGTGGGATACCGAACTGGGTGCCACCCATCGAGAAGAGTTGTCGGAAGTGCGGGCCCACGTCACCCCAGACGAACCCGGTTTGCGTCTTGAGTCCCAACACGAACTGAATGCCGGCGCTTCCCAGCCCTGGGTCGCTGCCCAGTTGCGCGAGCGGTGCATACCACCGACCGTCGAACGTCAATCGCCTGAAGTCACCGCTTCCGCCCAACGGACCGCCGTTTTGTGTCACTGAGACTTGGGTAAGTGTTCCGGCTGTTGGATAGGGTAGTCCGATGCGCGTATCGCGGACGATGCTGGCACCGAGACTAGATAGCACGCAGTTCCTGCAAACGAAGCGCGACGAGAGCGTTGGAGAATCAAACTCGCTCTGCTCGAGACTGTACGACGTCTGGATTCGAGTAAATCTCGAGCCGAAGAGCGGGAACCCAAACTGGATGCTGGCGCCGCGGGAGCGAATGCGTCCGAGGTCGGCTACGGTGAAACGAAGCCGTGAACTGTGAAACGATACGGTCGACGAAATGAGACTTCCCCGCAGCGCGGGATCGGTATAGGAGATATTGAAGTCGTTGATGTTTCTGCCGAACTGCCACTGGAAGGCCACGCGCTTTCCGCGACCCAGGAAATTCGGTTCGTCGAGACCAATGAAACCACCAACCCCCACGCCCTGCCCGACTGATGCACCGAAGTTCACGTTCCCCGTGTGGCGCTCCTGAACGGTAAAGATGATGTCGACATCGCCCTGCTGATTGATCGGTTCGGTGTTTGGGGGCGGAAGTGGCTGTTCGAAAAAGCCGAGGTTCGATATCCGCTGGTACGACTGGATGAGTGCGTCTTGCCGAAAGACGTCACCGGGAATCACTGAGATTGCGCGGCGAATGACGTCTTCGTGCGTGACGGTGTTGCCACGGATGATCACCTTGTTGACGATCGCGGGGGATCCCTCGAAGATCTGCCAGCGGAGGTCTACAACGTTTCCGCCGCTGTCTGTGGCGCGCCGCGCGACTACCGGAGTGATCCGTGCGTAGATGTATCCATTGTTGTTGTAGAGCGTTTGCAGTCGCTGCGTCGCGGCGTTCCAAGCATCCTGATCGAACAGGCTTGGTTCGTCGTCATCACCGCCGCCCAAACCGAGGAAGCCAGTTTCGTTTTTTTCAAAGGGGTAGAAGATCTCGAGCTGTTCCGTGGTAAACTGTCGGTTCCCCACGATCTCGAAGTCACCTACGACGTATTTCTCGCCCTCAGCGACATTCAGTACGAGTGTTCCCTTCCCCGTTTCCTCGTCGACGATCAACGTGTCACCTAGCACTTGGAAATCGATGTAGCCACGGGACCCATAGAAGTCCGGTAGCCGCTGCCGGCGGTCCAGGTCGAGCTTCTCGTCGCTATACTCGCCATTGGCCCACCACCAAAACCCTTCGGTTCCCGTTTTCATGTGCCCCACGACTTCACCGTCGTCGAAGGCATCGTTGTTTTCGACCTCGATCCGACTCAGCGCGATCCGGCGTCCCTCCTCAATGTTGAAAACAACCGAGACGCTGCCGTCGTCTTCCTCGATCTGGCGGACGTCGACCCGAGAGAGGTAATAACCTTGATCCTTATACAGGGAATCGATGCCCGCACGTGACCGCGCGGCTGCGGCAGGATCGAACGGACGTCCCTCTAACAGCTGCACTCGCCCACGGACCTTCCGCGAACTGAGTTTATCGGTGCCTTGCACCGACCAGCGACCTAACATCGGGCGTTCCGTTACCTCGATGATCAGAATTCGCTTGCCGTCCTGACTGGTCTCGAATAACGCGACGTCGGAGAACTGGCCGCTTGCATAGAGAAGATCGATCGCGCGCTGGTAATCGGAAAAGCTGAGCGCCTCGCCGATTGGGATGCCGGCTCGCGTGATGATCGTTTCCGATCGCACGCGTTGATTCCCCGACACCGCCACGCTATCGAAGACGGGTAGCACATCCTGAGCGATCGCCGTCGCAGCTGTGGCGTAAAGGAGCGCGGCAGCGAACAACAGTCGCTTCATTCGTTACGTCTTGCTTCCGGACAGTGCGCGGAACACGAGCTTGTCGCCGTCGGGGTCAACGTCCACTTCGATCTCGTCGCCGGCCGAGAAGTCGCCCATCAGAATCTTATCAGAGAGCGGATCCTCGACGAAACGTTGAATGGCACGCTTGAGCGGTCGCGCACCGTAATGTACGTCGTACCCTTGCTCCACGAGAAAAACGGTGGCCGCCTTTGTTCGGCTTAACGAGAAGCCTTCTTCGGAGAGCCGTTCCTCGAGTTCACGGAACAGGATCCCAACAATTTCGCTGATGTGCTCCTTCGTGAGGGCGTGGAAGACGATGATATCGTCCAGGCGGTTCAAGAACTCTGGATTGAACACGCGGTTGATTTCGTCTTTCACCTTTTCCGACATTTTCTCGAAGCTCGCCGCAGCATCCGGCTGCTCGAACCCCATCGATTTACTCTTGGTGATGTCACGCGCGCCGACGTTGGACGTCATGATCACCACGGTGTTCTTGAAGTCGATCACCCGACCGTAATTGTCCGTCAGATGTCCTTCATCGAGCACTTGGAGCAGGATATTGAACACATCCGGGTGTGCCTTCTCGATCTCATCCAATAGCACCACGGAGTACGGCTTCCTGCGGATTGCCTTGGTCAGGGTGCCGGAGTCTTCGTAGCCGACGTACCCGGGCGGCGCTCCGATCAAGCGGCTTACGCTGAACTTCTCCATGTACTCCGACATGTCGACGCGGATGAGCGCCTGATCGTCGGCAAACAGGAATCGGGCGAGCGCGCGTGCGAGCTCGGTCTTTCCCACGCCCGTCGGTCCGCAGAAGATGAACGAACCGATTGGGCGGTGCGGATCCTTGAGGCCGGCG
>JAPUJU010000014.1 GCA_027296025.1 bacterium | reverse complement strand
AGTTTCGCCTTTGGGTGGGTTCTCCGGTATTCCTCGCGAAGGTGCTCCAGACTGACATGTGTGTACTTCTGCGTCGTTCGAAGACTTGCGTGCCCGAGCAATTCCTGAATGCTTCTCAGGTCCGCCCCATTCTCGAGGAGGTGCGTCGCAAAGCTGTGGCGCAGGGTGTGAGGCGTGATCTGTCTGCCCGGCGTCAGGTAGCTGCGGTAGCGTTCCAGAAGCCGCTCCACCGATCTCGCGGTCAGGCGCGTGCCTCTTAAATTTATGAAAACAGGCATGTTGCCTTGCTCGTCGCGTTTGGATTTTGTGTGGAGCGATCGTTCGACGCGGTAAGCCTCCAGGGCTTCTAACGCGTACTTCCCGAACGGAACGATCCGTTCCTTTTTCCCTTTTCCCAACACCCGAACGAGCCGCTCCCGGGAATCCACGTCCGCCTCATTCAGTCCGACCAACTCACTCACCCGCAGTCCGCTGGCGTAGAGCAGTTCGAGGATCGCCCGATCCCGGAGGTTCTTCAGCGTTGGCTCTGTGGGCACTTCCATGAGCTTCTGGACTTCGAGCTCACTGAGTCGTGAGGGTAAGCGCCGCGGCAGGCGTGGAGACGACACGAGTTCCCCCGGATTGCGGGTTATGCGTTGCAGCCGGACTTGAAACTTGAAGAAGCTTCGGACTGCGGACAGGATGCGGGCTACAGAACTTTTCGCGAGACTTTCCAGATAGAGGGAATTCAGGAAATCGCGGATAAAGATGTGATCGACGGCGTCGAGAGTCATCTTCCGCAACTCCATGAAATTAGCGAACCGTACGAGGTCTCGATGATAGTTCGATATCGTGTGTTCGGATGCTGCGCGCCGCCGGAGAGATTCGATGAACTCTTCGATTTCGGGCTCCATCATTCCGTTCAGTCCTCAGCGATCAGGCGTCGAACCGCTTTCCGGTACGCTCCGTCGGTGGTCGAAAACGACGTTCACACGGGCTGGCATTGACTCAGCATTTCCAGCGCACGCTCCGCGATACGCCGGTGCCTGTCCTGCTTTTGAAGGCCCCGCGAACCACCACTTTCAAGGGGCGCCAGAAGACCAAAATTGATGTTCATCGGTGCGAAATGCTTCTGAGGTGTGGACACGTAACGGCAAAGAGAACCGATCGCAGTCTCTACAGGTGGTATCCAAGGCGGCTTTCCCCGGGCAAATCGAACGGTGTTGATCCCGGCAACCAGTCCGGTCGCGATGTTCTCGATGTAGCCTTCAGTACCCGCGAGTTGTCCGGCGAAAAACACTCGCGGATCTTTCCTCGCGGCCATCGTCGGTTTCAGTACGTCTGGGGCGTGGATGTAAGTGTTGCGATGGATCTGGCCGAGTCTGAGGAATTCGGCGTTTTCGAGACCCGGGATCATTCGGAATATTCGCCGTTGATCGGGGAACTTCAGATGGTTCTGGAAGCCCACGAGGTTGTAGCTGGTCTGCATGAGATCTTCCTGCCGAAGCTGGACGACAGCGTAAGGGCGGCGGCCTGTTCGCGGATCTTCAAGGCCGACCGGCTTCATCGGGCCGAAGCGGAGGGTGTCGCGGCCCCGTCTCGCCATTTCCTCAATCGGGAGGCACGCTTCGAAGAAGCGAGTTTCCTCGAACGCATGAAGCTCGACCTTTTCGGCTCGGACCAGGGCATCGTAGAAGGCGCTGTATTCTGCGGAATCCATTGGACAGTTCAGGTAGTCGCCCTCGGAGGGGTCGTATCGGGAAGCGCTGAAGACCTTCGACTTGTCAATCGACGTCGCATCCACGATCGGCGATATGGCGTCGTAAAAGTAAAGATGTTCGCGTCCACAGAAGAGGCGGATCGATTCCGAGAGTGCCGACGAAGTCAACGGACCGCTGGCGACGATCACGATCCCCGTGTTGGGGATCTCTCGGACCTCACGACGGTGCAACGTGATGTTGGGTTGGGCTTCGATCGCTGCGGTCACCGATTCGGAAAAGCGCTGCCGGTCGACGGCCAGTGCTTTGCCTGCAGGAACACGTTCTTCGTCCGCTATGCGGAGCAGCAGAGATCCGGAGTGCCGCAGTTCTTCCTTGAGGAGCCACGACGCGTTGTATGGCTGGTCCGACTTGAGCGAGTTGCTGCAGACGATCTCCGCCAGTTGGTCGGTCTGATGGGCCGGAGTTGTTGCGACCGGCCGCATTTCATAGAGATCCACCTCGCCACCCAGCCGCGCAACCTGCCATGCTGCCTCCGACCCCGCCAGGCCCCCGCCGATAACCGTTATCTTTTCCACGTACGGGATTATAGCGTTGTCCGGATAGCGCGCGCGTGTCGACAGGGCATAGGCCCACACTCATCCTCATTTTTTTGCGAGTGATCAACGAGGCGAGCTGAGGCGATAGAGTAAGAAGAGTAAGATCACACGAAGACTTGCAGCGGTCGCTCAAACGGTCATCGTGACCGAGCGACCTCGCCGACCGCAGTCTCCGGACTGCGGTCTCGACAGCATGCTTTACCGTTTCATCCTCATTCTTTTATAAAGACTCGCACGGTTCCCCCGTGCGAGTGATCAACGAGGCGAGCCCGTGC
>JAPUJU010000139.1 GCA_027296025.1 bacterium | reverse complement strand
GTCGGCGACCACTCCGGACAGCACAAAGAAACAGCAGACGATGACGAGCAGTGTTGATCTCATGACTCGCTTTCGACGGGGTGAAAAGGTCCTGCCGCGGGGGCTGTATGGGGAAATTGCAAGAACCAGTCCAACGAAGCGCGGCGTGGGGGACTCCGCCCGAAGCGTGTCTGGCGCTCTATGGCGGCTCGCGAGCGTGGACCCCACGCAAGAAGGCGGGCATTTCGCGACATCGTCGGAGAACCTTCATCTGCATATCGAAGCTCGCGAGGGCTTCCTGGGAGGACCAACGGGGCGGTTGCGTCGCTGCGGTCGCTTGTCGCGTACGTTTCGGCCCGGGAGCGTCGGGGAAACTGGCTCGGGTTGCGGGTGGCGGTCGCGCTTCATGGGTGAGCGGATCCTGTGGTAGACTCTCCGGCGGCGCTCATTTCGCGGTTTCTCTATACTCACTCCCGCCCGCGCAGATGTACCCGATGAGGTAAACCATGAAACGATTCTTTCTTCGATACTCCGTGATCACGCGCCCGGCCGGTCTGCTGACGGTCGTTCTTTTCGGCACGTTGTTCACGGGTTCGTGCGGCGACGGACCGCTCGTGCTCGAAAGCCAGTGGCGGGAGCAGCCCATCGTGATCGATGGGATCGATGACGAGTGGATGGAGCGGGTCCGAGTGTTCAAAGAAGCTCGCGTCGTCATCGGCCTTATGAACGACGACGAATTCCTGTATGTGATGATAGGAACGACCAGTCGGACGGCACAGTTTCACCTGATGCGTGGGCTCAACATCTGGTTCGACCCGGAAGACCATGAGACGAAAACCTTCGGGATCCGGTATCCCGTCATCGATGAGGAGCTGATGAGGGTCGCTCGGCGGAATGTCGAAGCACGCGCATCGCAGAAAGCTCCGGACCCAAAAAAAATGGCCGCTCGTTTCAAAGAACTCTCATACGCAATGACCGATCTGGAAATACTCGGCGCAGATGGCCGGATCGGACGGATGCCGATCGACGAGGCCCAGGGCATCGAAGCGAAGCTCGGCCGCAAGGAGGATGCGCTTATTTTCGAAGCGAAAATTCCTCTCGCAAAACGGTCGCGGCACCTGTACTCCATTGGTACGGCGGCCGGCAACCGGATCGGCATCGGGCTGGAGTCTCCCAAGTTCAAGACACCGAATACCACCATGTACGATCCGATGAGTCGCGGCGCCGGAAGGTCGGGCGGTACGATCGGCGGCTCCGGCGACCCGCAGTCTCGCCCACCGCGGGACTCAGATTATCCCGAACGACCCAAGCCCATCTCCGTGTGGGCGAGTGTGCAACTCGCTACCGACACATCCACGGATCAAAACTGACGCGGAGAACTTTCACAGTTCGTCACGAACTTCCGATGATCGTCGACCGGCTGACCGCGGGGGTACGAGTATATCGGGTAGGCCGCAAAAGCTTCACGCGCTGTCGTCCTTTCGGAAGCGTGAGGCGTGTTGTATAATGAACTCGTAAAGAAGGTGCGCCGTGCCGAAGTATCCCGACTTTGCAGACCGTTGCGCGAGCGTAACCGGTTCCGTCTTCGAGAAGTTTCGATCCAAAATGCAGTCGCAGGGCGACCGCATGGTCGGGCTTCACATCGGAGATTCGTACGCAGCGCCTCCGTACGACCTGCCGCTCGATAAGGGCTTCATCAGCGATCATCCGGGCTTCAACCGCTACTGTGACACGTTCGGTGTCCGGGAGCTCCGAGAGGCCATTGCAGAGAAGCTGCAGAAGGAGAACCGCCTCTCCGTCGATGCCGACGAAATCATGATGACGGCGGGCGCGTGCAACGCGCTGAACGTGAGTACGCAGGGGCTCGTGAACCCGGGCGAAGACATCATGCTGCTCTCGCCCTACTGGCCCTTCTTTCGCGGTATGGTGCACCTCGCCGGTGGGAATCCCATCGAGGTTCCGTTCTACACCCGGCTCTACGAAGAGCCCGACCTGGACATCGTTTCCTATCTGGAACATCACCTCACACCGAGCACCGTTGCGGTGTACGTGAACACGCCAAACAACCCGAGCGGCAAGGTACTCAACCGGAGTCAGCTCGATCAGATCGGTAAGTTTGCGAAACATCATCGTCTTTGGCTCGTCTCGGACGAAGCCTACGACGGGATGACGTACGACGACCACGTCCACCTGACCACGGCGAGCTTTCCCGGCATGTTCGATCAGACGCTGTCGATTTTCACGTTCTCGAAGGTCTATATGTTCTCGGGATTACGTCTGGGATATGTCGTCGCACGGAAGCCCGTGCTCCGAAACCTCAACAAGATGATGGTCCACCAGCTCTACAGCCCGCCGACGGTGGCACAGCAGATGATGGTCGAGCCGGTACGAACACGAGCGGAATGGAGCGGCAAGTTCGTGACGCACTTCCAGGAGTTGCGCGACCGGTTTGCCGAGCGCTTCAGGCCGCAGACGCAGGTGCCGGAGGGCACGTATTATTTCTTCTTCCCGATTGACAAGCTTCTGAACGGACGTGGCTACTGGGAAGTCATCAACGACTGCCTCGATGCGGGCGTTGCCGTCGCGCCGGGGCAGGACTTCGGGCGTGACTACGCGGACTGGATCCGTGTCTGCTTCACCGGCGAGGCGCCGGACCGACTCGACCTCGCGATCGAGCGGCTGAACACGGTTTTTCCGGGGTGAGTGGACTTCGCCTTCAGCGAGCGTCGCGTCCCGCCTCCGTGCCCCTCTGAATCCGTACCAGGCGCCAGCATAACCAATTCACACTTTGCAAGGCGCGACACATCACTTATTGTCGGTGGCGAAATGCGTAACCGGAAATACGCTAAAGCCCTGTTGGTTCTTTTAGCTGCCTTTCTCTTTCGGGTCTTCGCGCAGCTCACGCAGCGGTTTGCCGACCTCCCCATATTGCCGCCGTTCTCTGAATGG
>JAPUJU010000138.1 GCA_027296025.1 bacterium | reverse complement strand
TCAAGCAACCGCTTCGCGAGTCGATCCACTACATAGCGCGTATCGCGACGGTACGCTATCGCGGGCCGGCCAGCCAGATCGGTGACCTCGGCCTGGTGAATGACCATGCCCGCGTAGTCTGCGACAACCGTTACATCGAGGACCCGGCGGCGGGCCGTCGTAACGAAATCGGCTACCTGCTCGTCCGATACGGCGCCGGGAACGAAAATAACTTCCTGAATGCGATACCGGTCGACCATCGCATTGAGTTCGGCAAGCCCCTCCCAGGTCCCACCCGGCCCTTTTCCCGATCCGCTGTCGACGATACCGACGACTTCGACCCCCAGAGCCGGATCGGCCATCAATCGCTTTTCGAGCTCGTTCGCGCGCTCGGGAGTCCCGACAATGCCGACGCGTTTCAGATCGATCTTCTGTTTGAGCAGCTTTCTGTGCGTACGACGAATCAACTGGCGAAAAGACCAGTCATACATGATTGCGAACGGCACGAGAAACGCGACGACCATCCTGGAATATGTTCGGATCTGGCCAAGATACGTGCTCGCCATCAGAAGCACCGATGCAAGGACGATCGCCCGCGTTATGTCAAAAAATTCGTCGACCCCCTTCGTTTCCCGTCGAATCTTGTAGAGTCCAAGTGCAAAGTACGTGAACGCAAACAGAAGGTTTTCGAAGACCACAAACCGTTCGTACGCGGAGATCGGGAATATCGGGTTCGGGAATATGTTGTCAAGGAAGCCCCTCAAATAGTATGCGGACAGGAACGCCAGGTTGAATGCTATGACGTCGACAACAAGAAACACAATCGTCTTCAGCACCGCGCGGTGTTTCTTGATGAAGTACCAGACGAAGTTCCACTTCTCGTAATAACGCACCAGACTCGCGAGGTGCGCAACAAACGAACGGTTGATCACCGAATGAGCGCTATCGCGTCCGTAATTATGCACGACAACCGCATGGGGATGGTAGTAGACCTTCCAGCCTTTCTGCCTCATGCGGTAGCACCAGTCCACGTCCTCGAAGTAAAGGAAGAATCGTTCGTCCATCGGGCCGACTGACTCAACCGCCTCGCGACGCACGAACATGCATGCGCCGAGAATCCAATCAACATCGCGCGTCGAACTGTGATCGAAGTCGAGCATTAAATGATCCGATACGGCTTTCGAGTTCTTGAAAATCTTTCCCAGAATTGTTCGGCGAAGGAGCAGCACTCTCCAGTTGTAGAATCGCCGGCACGAATACTGAAGGTTGCCGTCTTGAAAGACGAGCTTCGGTCCTGCGATGCCCGCATCCGGCGTGTTCTCCATGAACGCGCCGAGCTCCTCGATCGCATCTTTGCGTAGAACGGTGTCGGGGTTCAGAATAAGAAAGTATTTTCCACGCGCTGCCTGAATCCCGACATTCACTCCGCGGGAAAACCCGATGTTCTCGCTGCCCTCGTAAAGCTCTACCCACGGGTAGCGATCCCGGATCATCTGTGGAGTTCCGTCCGAGCTCGCGTTGTCGACGACAATGACTTCGGTGTACTGGAAAACCGTGTTGGCCTTGAGAGATTCGAGGCAGCGTTCGAGCGCTGAGCGGCCGTTGTAGCTGACGATAATTACGGAAACGTCCACGGAGCGTATCAGCCTTTTTTGTAAGTCTTCCTAAAGGAGTTCAGGCGGAGCTTCCAGACGAGGAACATAGCTTCAAGAATGATACGGCGCGACATTTTGGACGTACCGATCACCCTGTCCGTGAATATGATCGGTATTTCCGTAAAGCGAAAACCCTTTTTCCATACTATGAAGTTCACCTCGATCTGAAACGAGTACCCGTCGCTCTTGATCGCGTCGAGTGGCAGCGCTTCGAGGACTTCACGGCGGAAACACTTGAATCCCCCCGTCGCATCTCGAAGAGGCAGTCCGGTGACGACCCGCGTGTAGATGTTCGCCCCAACGCTGAGTATCAGTCGCGAGAGCGGCCAGTTCATCACGGTTATTCCGTTTATGTAGCGGGATCCGACAACGAGGTCGTGCTCTTTTATGGCCTCGAGGAAATCCAAAATCGCGGCGGGATCGTGCGAGAAATCGGCGTCCATCTCGAAGACATACTTCGTATCGGTTTTCTCCAGTGCCCACTTGAATCCCGCGATGTACGCGGAGCCGAGTCCCATCTTTCCAGGACGCCGCAGCACGTGGACGCGTGCGTCCTTCTTACTTCGTTCCTCAACGTATTCACCGGTGCCGTCTGGTGAATTGTCGTCCACGACGAGAACGTCCAGACTCAAGCCAACATCCTGGACCTTGTCAATGATACCCTCGATATTGTCGCGCTCATTGTACGTCGGGATTATGACGAGTGCTTCCAATTCGCTCTCCGTCGCAAGTGGTACACGGTCGCGCCGAGCAGCAGAATCAATGCGGCCGAAAACGTTATGACCGATATTATCAATGATTTACTCAACAAGGAAGTGTCGTATTCGAAGACAATCTCGTGGTCTCCCGCGTCCAACGCCACGGCCCGGAGGACATAGTTCGCTTTGAGAACTTCGCCGGGGACGCCGTCGACAAGGACCCGCCATCGCGGGTAGAAAATTTCGCTCACAACGAGGATCGCTGCGGCGTCGAGCGATGCCTTGAGACGCATTTCGTTGAAGCCCATGTGCGTCACTTCGACCCGGCCGCCCGAGGTGCTCACAGGAGTGACCGCCGGTTCCTTCTCGAGCAGAACGGTTTCGTCGAGTCGAACTCTCGCGGACGCGAGTGCTCCCAGCACTTCCTCCTCGGTCAGGACGCGATACTCGTCGACGAAGAAGGCGCGCGGCAGCGCCTGATCGTTTTCGTATACAAACTGACGTACGCCCTGGAAGTCCGTCCCCTGCCAAACGAGCCGCAGGAAAGTCATGCCTTCCGGATACGGGTTCTGAGAAATGATGTACTTCGCGTTCATCATGCCCGGCAGCGAGTAGCTCCCCTTCTGCAGCGAAGCTGCCAGCGCCCGAAGGAACTGATCGTACACGGATAACTTTGCGGCATGGTAACCGCCGATCGATGAAATTCCAAAATTCATGTAACGGTTCGTCGTGAATGGACCCCGCAACGGCGCCGACGGGTGAAACACGGGCATGACCCGGTAGGGCCCTTCCTGTTCTTTCAGGAAATTGACGAGCGCATCGGGCTTGAGGAACCTGTCTCGGACCTCACGATTCTTTATGATTCTGAGATCACTCGCCTGCGCCGAAGGCAGGCTACTGAAACGTTTTTCCGGGTGGTGAATGGAATTGCTTACAGAGAAAAGATCCGCTGCCGCGAGAAAAAGGATCACGGGAACGAGCACGATTGCGGGAATCATGTTTCGCAGACACAGAAGCGTCAATGCGAACGTCGCAAGTAGCATGAGCCCAGCGCGGATTACGTCACCCGCAAGCATGCTACCGACGAACCGCGCGAGTTCCATCTGTGCGCCGACCGACGAAACCCCTCGGATTCGACCCGCTATATCCTGCGCGAACGCGCCCGAGAAGTACGGATACAGGGCCACTGCGAGGAAGACCAGAACACCGGCGATCACCGTCCCCCATGTCGCCCACCTGCGACCTTCAGACGCTTTCCACTTCAACGCGTGTGAGAGACCGAGACCGAAGAGCAGAACAACGGCAAACTGCTGCACGATCAGGACCATCACTGGAACACGGAACTTATTGAAATACGGCACGAGTTTAAACAGTGGATCGTAAAGAATCGAAAAATGCCTGCCGAACGCAACAAGCGTCGTGACAACGACAATAAAGAGCAGAAAGCGCGAAAAGCGTGTACGAACCTTGACCGCGGCCAGCACGGCAAAAGCCAGCACGATGACTCCGAGATAATTCGGATAGTCAGTAAACGGCATATATCCCGTGTACGATGCCATGCCGAATCCGTACGACCACGGCACGACAAACGTCAGCATCTCCGCGGGGTGAAGGCTCCAGGAGGTCGCATAGTCGTAGTCCAGCCCACCCGTCTCGGACGCGCCCCTCGTGGAATAGTCGGCGTAGTCATGCACCGGCATGAATAACACCGCACTGACGAGAAGCGCCCCGACCACGATTACGGCGAGGATGCCAATGGCGCCACCGATTTCGATGAGCGAGGACCTTGCAGTCAGCGCCCCCGGTCTCTGCCGACCGAACACCGAGAGGCTTCCCTCGCCCGCCACGACACCTTGAAACCCGTCTTTGATTCGGAGAACGCCGAAAAATAGTAGATGAAGGCCGATCAGTGCGAACGTGTAGTAGCAGATCTGCAGATGTGCCCGCAATAGCTGAAAACCAAGTAGCATGATCAGTATGCTCGCGTTGAGTACGATACCCTTCCCTCGCCACAGGCGGTCCCAAAAGAACAACGCGAACGGAATGTACGCTACAGCGTTCGATTGGCTCCCGTGACCGTATGCTCCGACGGCCACGTGATTCGGCATCCACATCATGAGGAGGCCGCATCCCGCTGCGACAAGAAAGTACACGCCGCGCCCACGGAGAATCAGCCACACACCGAAACCCAGCATGAAGGTGTGAAACAGCAGCCATGTCATCCCGGGAAACTTGAGGGCTTTCACAAGGAACGTCGTGAGGATGCTGACCGGATAGACGTAAGGATTGTATGCGAGGCTGCCGTAGCTCGGCATTCCGCCGTACAGGTAAGGGTTCCACAATGGGTACGCCTCATCGTTGTCGATCGCGTTCTTGATGGGCGTCGCAAAGCTCGCTGCCGCTTCGAAGTCGCTGGCGAGAAAGACCTGGTTGCGAAATATGATCTCCGGGTAAAGGACGCACAAGCCGACGATGAGGATGAGAATGGAGATCGCAGTCTCGTACAGCGGTCGAAACCGAGGCAACGAAGCCCCGATCGGCGACTCGGGCTTTCGGGCCTCGGCAGACTCCTTCGCGCCACCGACGGACTTCTTTCTCTTTCTGGCACTCATGTATCGATCCCGGACAACATATTACCACACAAGCCGTTAGCGGTAAACCGCCTTTGACTACGCCCCTCCGAGCTCGATGAGGAGCTCCTTGCAGCGAGCCCACGAGAATCGGGATTTCGCGGCCACGATCCGGCCCTCGAACCGGTCCGGGGAGCCGTCATTGAAGAACTCTCGAATCGCGGCGGCCAGCGCCCCGGAATCCCGTGGAGGCACCACGAAACCCGTCTCGCCATGATCCACAACATCCGGCAACCCCCCGACCTCCGTAACGATGACGGGCTTGTCGAATCCATACGCAACCTGCACGATGCCGCTCTGAGTCGCCGACAGGTACGGCAACACAACGACATCACAGGCCTTGAAGTATTTTTCGACGGCTTCGTTGGGAACGTACTCATCGACAATGCGGACGTGCTCCGCAATACCGAGCTCCTCGATCATCGCGTCGTAGCCGTCGCGCTTTTCATAAAACTCACCGACGACGAGCAGTGTCGCCGGACCATCGCGGAGCGTTTCGGCAAAAGCCGTCAGCAGAACGCCAAGCCCCTTGTACGCCCGAATGTAACCGAAAAATAGAAGCACTTTTCCCTTCACACCCAGTTCGCTTCTCGCCGTTTCCTTCGAGGACTGGCCGGTGTTGAAGCAATCGTAAATCGGGTGGGGATGAACCCGGGACACTGTCCCCGGTTTGATGCGCTTCAGGTTCTCCTCGTCTTCGCGTGACTGTACCAGAAACCGGTCCACGGCTCCGAACGCATGACGAATCAACACACGATCAACGACGGACGACTCATGCGGAAGAACATTGTGACAAAGAAACACGACTTTCGCATCCGACCGTTTCCTGATGCGACCCGAGATCGTCCGATACGCGAACGCAAAAAAGGGGTGCCACCACTGGAAAACAACGAGGTCCGGCCGGTATTCGTTGATCGCCCGCGCAGCTTTCGGAAACGACAGAGGGTTGATTGAATCGATCAATCGTTCCGATTCGAGGTCCAGGGGTACACCGCTCTTGTCGTATTGCGTTTTTCCGGGGAAAAGAAGTGATGGGTACTGGCGTTGGAAGTTGACGACGAACAGGTCGTGGTCTTTCCGGAACTCCCGAGCCAACTGTGATGTGAAATGGGCGATTCCGCCGCGGTAAGGATACGCGGGGCCAACGAGGCAGACTTTCCGGGTCATACTCTCGTCGGGCTCTCCCCCGAAGAAGCTTCCGAGTGCCGGACGAGATACTCCCGATAGGCGTAGTTGGGCTCGCGTGCTGTTCGTGCCGAGATCATTTCGGCGAGTAACCCGATGGATCCCACCTGAAGCGCAACGATAATGAGGACGAATCCACCGAGCATGATGGGACGAACCCGCATGGGCTCTCCAGAGATCCATTGAATCAGAAAGATCATCGAGGGAATGATCCCGAGCGTGAAGAGGATGACCGAAATGCGCCCGAAGAAATGCAGCGGGTTCAGCGCCCTCCGTGTCACGAACATAACGGTCACCAGATCGAAGAATCCGTTGAGAAAGCGTTTGCTGCCGTATTTGCTGTGTCCGTACTTTCGCTTGTAGTGCTGGACCTTGATCTCCTCCACACGAAAGCCTTCCCAACCGGCCAGCACGGGAATGAAACGATGGAGTTCGCCGTATACGCTAATCGTTTTTACAACTTCCTTCCGGTATGCTTTGAGACCGCAGTTGAAATCGTGCAACTTGAGCCCGCTCATCAGGGATGTCACACCGTTGAAAAGCCTGGACGGCAGTGTTTTAGTTATTGGATCCTGGCGATTCCTTTTCCACCCGGAAACCAGATCGGCGCCCTCGTGGATTCGCTGAAGAAGCATCGGGATCTCTCCAGGATCGTCCTGAAGATCCGCATCGATCGTCACGACGTACTCCCCTTTTGCTTCGCGAAATGCCACGGCAAGGGCGGCGGACTTGCCATAATTCCTGCGAAAACTGATAACGTTGACCCGCTCCGACCGTTCGTGGAGTTCGCGCAGAACGAGCAGAGACTTATCGACACTGCCGTCGTCAACAAAGATGTATTCGTAGTCGCCTCCCAACGGTTTCATGACCTCCTCGAGCCTGTCGAACAACTCGAGAAGGCTCTCCTCTTCGTTGTACAGCGGAACAACAATCGAAACGGTCATGAGTTGGACTCCCCGTAGTCACCAAACTTGCGGCGAAGGCCGCTGACCCACTCGACCTCCCGTTCGAGGCCCTCTTCGAGGCCGACGTGAGGAGCATAGCCAAGCTCGCGCTTCGCGAGTGATATGTCCGCATATGTGTGCATCACGTCGCCGCGTACCGTCTCGCCGA
>JAPUJU010000137.1 GCA_027296025.1 bacterium | reverse complement strand
AGACGCCGAAACCGCGACCGGCGGGTTGACGACGCTCGAGTCTTTCGGGTTCGCGATTTACGAACTGACCCAGGACGGAGAAGAAGTAAACCTCGCGCCCGGTAGCACCGCGGACATCGAGTACGTGCTGCCGGACAATTCCCAAGACCGATTCGCGGTGGGCGAAACGATTCCGCTCTGGGAATTCGTCGAGGAAACCGCAATGTGGGAGGAGGCAGGCACGGGGACGATCGGAGCGGCCACTGACGGATCGGGCCGCTTGGCGTGGTTCGCCACGGTCGACCACTTCAGTTCGTGGAACTGTGATGCCCCATTGGCGGACAAGACTTGCATAAGCGGGCGCGTCGTCTTTGACGACAGTCCTGTCGCCGGCGCGGAGGTTTCGGCCGTCGGTGTGGACTACAACGGAACGAGTATGGTCCGGAGTGAAGGAGACGGAACTTTCTGTGTCGAGGTGAAACGCGGGTCGATCGTACGGCTCGATATTCGGCTAAACGGGTCGGCCGCGCCAGTCGTCACGCAGGAGGTCGCAGTTTCGGACACTCCGGCAGATTGTCCGGCGGGACCATGTACGGACGTCGGCGAGGTCTCCGTCAGCCTTGACGCCTGCGTAAGTGGTACGGTGCGCAATGAAGATGGAACGCCGGCCGCCGGCGTCACAGTCTTCGTCGTACCCGGCGAGACGACGACAACGAACGGCGATGGCAGGTTTTGTGCCGCGGCCGTGGGCGGACAGGAGGTCTTCGTGTTTTCCCAGGGGCGACCTTCGGTATCGGTGGTGACCCCGGTTTCGGCAGCCTGCGGTAGTGGCGCCTGCGCACAGGCCGACCTGGCGCTGACGCTCCCCGACGACGGAGACGACGTAGGCACGCTGGTTGCCCAGACGCTAACCCTGATTCTGGACTTCGTGGGAGAATCCGAAACTTTCACGCTTCAGGGATCTTTCCTAGTGGCCGATGCGGGAGAACTCGAAAACTTGGGACTCGGCGCGGCCTTCCCCGGCGCAGAGACCGAGTCGCAGGATATCGGCAGTTGCACGGTATTGACGCGGACGTTTACTATTTCGGGCGAAGATGATTTCGACCCCACGACGGACCTCGACTTCGGCGGCCTGGGCGCTCTCGACCCCGGCGAACCCGGCGTGGCTTCCAACGGCACCGCAAGCGTGAACCTACTGCGCGGCGACCCCAGCAGTACGGACCCGCCGGCGCCATTTCTCGCCGGCCTGTTCTCGCCGAGCGAGTCCTCGGACCAACTGATCGCTCTTGGCTTCGGCGGCGGGCAGACAATCGACTTCAGTTTCCCCGGCGGAGCGGACATCGGTCCCTTCAGCGCATCCGTCGAAATCCCCGACGAGATTCTGGTGACCTCGCCCGACCTGTCGGCCGACAGCCTCACGCTGGACACGAGCATGGCGTGGGACATTTTGTGGATCGCGGGCAGCCCCGACGACACGGTCGGGGTATCGGTATCGCGGTCGACCTTTGACATCGTCAGTAATCCCGACGGGACGATCAGCTCCACGTCGAACATCACGACGATTTCCTGTGAATTCGCCGATGACGGGACGGGCACCATCCCGGCCGGCGCCATGGCCCTGCTACCTGAGGAGGTCGATTCCAACTCGACGAGCATTTCATTTTTCCGACAGCGGACCGGATTAGTCTCCGTGCCGCTACGGCGCGTGGCGGGCAATGGCGTCGTCCACACGGTGGGGGTGGCCGGCGTTTTAAGGGCGTTCACGAATCTCGACGTACCGGATCTACCAGAACTTCCAGAAATACCTGACATCCCCGACATTCCGGACATCCCCGACTTTTCGGATATTTGCGCGCTAATCCCCTGCCCCAGCGGCCAGGTGTGTAATCCGGAGACTTTCTCCTGTGAGCCGGAATAGCGGCGTGTCGCTGGCAGACTGACGTGCCACTCGCTTACCTTGCCGGAGAAGGTGAAAGAGTTTCCGCCTGTTTCAATGTTGAGTGGGCTCGACACGTTTTGAAGCTTCGTCATGGTGAAGTCCTCTTCAAAGATTCTCTCGGCACGGCGTGCGGCGACACTCCCAAATCTGTTGCGCGCGCGCCCAAGATTGACGCCCGTCGAGTCACGCGAGTGTCTCGTGGTGGTGCCAGATCGCTGTCCACGCGAGTCGTGACCTGATTGGGTCCTCTTCTTGCTGCGTCCCATGCCAGGTGCCAACCAGGCGGGCGCACCGTTTACGCGCTTTTCTTTCTCCGCCACCGTTATTCGCTCTACCGATAACAGCAGGCACCGCGGCGCGCGGCAGGTTTGTCGGAACGACAACCCAAAGAGTTTGGCCGGGCAGCCGATAGATCATTAGCCGAGAGTTCGCCTTTTGCGCTATCCGCGTGGATCGCGTGCGAAGCGAGCACCTATCTAATGTGATGACCGGAAACTACGGACGTACGATTCATCGTGAAGCCAATCAGTCGGGTCGTCGAAAAGTCCGCCCTACCCACGCTAGGAAGCGTGGTCGGGTGTCAGCTCGCCGATCGCCTGTAAACGCCGCAACGCCGGGTTGTATCGGACGTCGGGCACATCCTTCAAGCGGTGATGCTCCCTTCCTCTAGACGCACTCGCATTAGACCGATCAAGCTGTTGAGGACTGCCAGTCGTAGCGGCGTCCCTCTTACGGGCGCATGTGACCACACCTTCGATGGTGGGCGACGTGTGGGAACTGCGTGCAGGCTTTGAGGCGGGTTTTTCCCGGTCCACTGCGCCCTTCGGAGGGGTACGAGAAAACCGACACATTGATGCGACGGGCTCGACCCCCTCGAGGAGATACCGTCGTGAATAAGAGCGTGACGTGCGATGTGTTTCTCTGCGCGTGCGTCTTCGTCGCCGGGGGTCTCTTCGCCTTGAATCCACCCCCGGCATCCCATGCCTACGTGCATGTATCCTCCTGGACCGGTGACGGTCTGGCCGCCGGACCGGGCGAAATCGGAAATCTTCATGGCATAGTCGTGGATGCCAAGGGAATCGTCTATGTGGCCGACACGGCCAATCGTCGAATACAGAGATTCCGCCCACGGTAACCCGTCTCGTCGCGGGCGTCCGGCGCGCGAGAATCGGTTCGGAGCCGGAACTGACTGTTTTGGGCCAGGATGGTGATCGCGATGTTTGTCAACAAGAGCATCAGGACGAAGCTCCTGACGACCACGATCGTCAACGTGCTGATGTTTGGGGCAATAGCGGTCGGCCTGCTCCTGGTACTTCGAGGCCTGGACAAGAAATACCAACTCATCTACGACCTCCATGAACAACGGTCATGGGCTTCCACCCTCGGGGGTTTGACCTCGGAGACCATGCTCCTTCTAGAAAAAGCAATCTACAAGAATGACCGTTCGGACATCCATACGCTCCTTGCGAGGAGCGAAGACATACAGTCTGTCTTCTCGGCATTTCGGGATGCGGCCTTCGAACATCGGATGGTCGAGGACGAGTCCTTCGCTGCCGAAGCGGAGCCGACAATCTATGCCCTCAGAAACGACTTTGTGAAGTGCGTGGCGTTTCTCCGCATGGGCAAACAACGGGAGGCTGAGGCGCACTTCTTGAGTTTCGTCAAGAAGCATGCTGCGCCTATTCAGCACTTCGTTGACATGTCTCTGTACAGCAAGGGTGTTCAAATCAAGGAAGAAACGGAGAGGCTGACAACTCTTCAGAATAATACGATCGGGGCTGCCATCGTCGCAACCCTCCTGATGGTAGTTCTCGTGGCGATAATCAACACGAAAATCGGCAAGTCCATCGCAATGCCGTTGGCCAGCTTGATTAAGTCAACTCGGCGTCTGGCCACCGGAGACTGGGTTCCGTGTTCAGACGTGGCGGGCGACGACGAGATTGGCGAGTTGGCCACGTCCTTCAACGTCATGGTTTCGGAGCGCGCGCGTGCCGAACAGCATCTCCGAGAAGCCAAGGGCGCCGCGGAGGCAGCGAACACCGCGAAGAGCGAGTTTCTGGCCAATATGAGCCACGAGATTCGGACGCCGATGACGGCCATCCTGGGATTCGCCGATGTCTTGGTGGAACACGGCGATCTGGAAAACACACCGCCGGAACAGATCGAAGCCGCCAAGACGATCAAACGTAACGGCGAACATCTCATCGCTATCATCAACGATATTCTCGATCTGTCCAAGATCGAGGCGGGCAAAATGGTAGTCGATCAAGGCCAGTGCTCGCCGTGGCAGGTCGCCAACGAAGTCATCTCGCTCCAGCGCGTGCGGGCCGAGTCGAAGGGGCTATGTGTCGAGATCCAATGCGGAACACCGATCCCCGAAACCATACGCACCGACAGCACGCGCCTGCGACAGATCCTCCTCAACCTGGTCGGCAACGCGATCAAGTTCACCGAGCAAGGTAGCGTGCGGCTGGAGATCAGCCGGGTTGGCAGCGGCAACACGCCGCTCATGCGATTCGACATTGTTGATACCGGTCTCGGTATGACCGAAGAGCAAGTGTCAAGGCTGTTCCAGCCATTCACGCAGGCTGACGTGTCTACGACTCCAGAATACGGCGGAACGGGGCTCGGATTGACAATCAGTAGGCGTTTCGCGGTGTTGCTCGGCGGGGACGTCACGGTGGTCGAGAGCGCACCCGGCGCCGGGACGCGAGTTCGAGTCACCGTGACCACCGGCCCGCTGGAAGGCGTGAAAATGTTGAAAGCTTCCGATGCGGTCGCGTACACGCCGAGTGAGCCTGCCAGACCGCAGGCCGCGAATCTCTCATCGCTCGATGGTCTTCGCATCCTGCTGGCCGAGGACGACCCGGACAACCAACGGCTCATTTCGTTATTCATGCAGAAGGCGGGGGCTGATGTGACGGTCGAAGAGAACGGAAAGCTCGCGCTGGCCGCTGCCCTGGCGGCACGCGACGAGGGTATTCCGTTCGATGTCATTCTGATGGACATTCAGATGCCCATCATGGACGGTTTCGAGGCCACGGTGAAGCTACGCCGGAAAGGCGACTCCGGGCCTATCATCGCGCTCACTGCCTACGCGATGGATGGTGATCGCGACGCGTGCATCAAGGCCGGGTGCAACGACTACGTCACGAAGCCCATCGACCGGAAGAAGCTGATCAAGACGATACAGCAGTACTTGGTGCCTGCCGAAAAAGCGTCCGCAACGACAACATAGGCGGATCTGTTTCCCCGGCCTCGATTAGGTACTCAGGCCAGTCGGACGTGCAGATTCCAACGCGAAGCGTCGCGAATAACAAGATCAACGAGTCGCCAACGGACTGTCAAAGCGGCGCTGTACAGATTGTTACGACAAACATCTCTTTCTCGTCGACGTCATCCGCGTCCGAAAGGAATTTCTGGATAGAGTCCAGCTGTTTGTTCAGCTCCGCGAGATTCTGGGAAGAGAGCCGAACGGCCACTTGTTCAATGCGAAGGCTGCGCCTTGGGATCACACGCCGCTCGGCTTTGCGTACCAGCGCCTGCTCAAACGATCGTTGGGCAAATCGCAGGAGCGATCCGCAGCCCTTGGCCATGGCTTGCAGGAATCGAGTTGACGATTGACTTGGATCAACTCGAAGGCGTTTTGCCTTCAGCTGGTAGATAGCCTCTTCGCGCGCACTCCCGAATTGACTACCCACCTGCTCTATGATACCGACCCTCTCCAGCCGTCGGATGTGGTAGTAGAGCGTTTCCGGGACACGTCCCATGCGTTCGGCCAGCTGGTTGACCGAGCATCGGCCCAACATTTCCATGGCGATGTGGATCTGGTGCCGAACCGGCGAGGCCAGCGCCTCCATCTGATCGACGGTCGAAACGAGAAATTCACGCTCTCTGGGCATAGTCAGCTCACTTGCTAGAATATTTTTGAAAATTATAGCAGGAAACGGGGCCGACGAACGTCCATTCTTGTAGCTTCGCGGAGGATAATTCCATTTGGACTGCGAAACGGCATGGCCAGGGTCGGCCGAGTTTTTCTCGAGTTCGATTGTCGGATTGAGTACCTGGTCGCACTTGGAGCCTAATATGATTGATCGTCGCATGATTCTAATTGTCGTCTCGGGGATGATCGCGTCTTTGAACCTGTCAACCGTCCAGGCGCAACGACCTGACCCGAACTCACCACGCTACAAGGGTGTTGTCGCGTTGAGTGACTTCCTGGGCAGTGACGGACAGGAAGCATTAAAGCAATTCGTGAACGAAAAGGTCTCGAAAGAGCTTCTGGGTTCGCTGGGGCAAGACCGCGTCTCAAGCGAACTGAACGAACTTCGATCGAAGTTTGCCGGGGTGCGGCGATCAGGCGCGAGACCCGAAGGCCCGTTCGCAGCTCAAATCGTGTTTTCGAATGGCGAGTCCATATCGTTCGACCTGGAGGCGAATCCTCCGCATCGATTCGTACGAATTGGTTCCATAGGTGGCGGAGAATCACCTGGACGTTCCGCCGTGCATGCGAAGCCTCAACAGGAAAACGGCGTTTCTTCGTTCGCGCAACTGGATGAGATGCTGGATGCTGAAGCCGATGCGGAGACGTTTTCCGGCGTGGTGCTGGTCGCTAAGGATGGAGTCCCGATTTTTCACGAAGCT
>JAPUJU010000136.1 GCA_027296025.1 bacterium | reverse complement strand
AACCTTTCAGGTAGATGAGGACCAGGGACAGGAACTCGAAGACAAGCTCCGCGAACTCATCTATCGATCGCTCGTTATACTCGGGCTGCTCTTTTTACTATTGTCCATTACCCTGCGGCAGTTCCGGCTGACGGCCATCATCACGGGTTCGATCGTCTTCTCGGTTGTCATCGCACTGAGCCTTTTCTACTTTCTGAAAATATCCGTTAATTTTATTACGATCAGCGGGCTGACGGTGTGCTTCGGATTGATTCTCGACAATAGTATCCTCGTGCTCGACGCCATTCATCGTCGGATCGATTCGTTGCAGGAGGCGGAACGCGCCGGTCTCTCGCGCGCCGCTAAGTTGAAGGTTGCGTTCGAGATGATTGTCGGGGGAAGCCGGGAAGTGTTTTTTCCAATTCTCGCCACCACACTCACCACGATCGTTGCGTTTGCTTCGTTCGTTTTCTTATCGGGCCGGCTGGCACTCTTCTATGTACCTCTGGGTGTGTCCGTCGCAACCGCACTGACTGCTTCCCTCTTCGTCGCGTTCGGATGGGTCCCGATGGTCCTGCACCGCAACTGGGCGAAGCCATTGGTCGAACGGTCGCCGGACGGTCCGAACGACGTGTCCGATCCGGTCGCCCTGGCGCGTTTCACGGAGGACCTTCCCGACCTGAACGCGCGCCCGCCGCTTATCGAACGCGTATTTCAGTGGAACCAGCGCCTCTGGTGGATCGTGGCGCCGGCGCTCATCGCGATATTCATCTGGGGTGGTTATGTATACGACAAGAAGGTTGTCAAGGGTGGCTTCTGGCGCATTCCGGATTCAGAGGAACTGATCGTCTTTATGAGAATGCCGTCCGGCACCGACATCCGTCTGACGTCGGAGATATTCATGAAGTTCGAAGAAGCGCTCGAGCCGATTCCGGACGGCGCACATGTTCGTTCGCTCATTTTCGGAAATCAGGCGTTCATGCGGATCGAGTTCAGTGACTCCCTGCTCGCCACACCGATGCCGATTTACTACCGAACCGCCATGACTGATGTCGCGGGCAGGGTCGGATCATCTTCTATCTATATCGCAGGCTTTTCGGAAACTCCATACCTCAAGGGCCGCTTCGGCGGTTCAGCGCTGAACTCGCTGGTCAAAGTTACCGGGTACAACTCGAAGAAGCTGGAGGACATCTGCCAGGAGGTGCTGGGGGACATCAGTCGTAACAGGCGCGTTCGCAACGCACGCATTACAACTCAGTCCCGCTTCGGCCGCGGGGACACGGAGGAGGTCCTCATTACCGTCGACCGCGACAAACTGGCGACGTTTGGCCTCAGCGTGTTCGATGTCACGCGTCACCTGAGGCGGCTTCTTGGCGTCGATGCACCCTGGACGATGATCATAGACGGCGAGCAGGAGCGGGTGCAGCTTTCCTACGCCGATTCGGAGACGATGGAATATGGCGACGCGGCCGCCACAACCATACGGAACGCGGCCGGTGAAAATGTGCAGCTGGGCGATCTCGTCGGGATCGAAATCGCCCCGTTGACCGGGTCCATCACGCGGGAGAACCAGCGCTATACCTCATTTATCAATTGGGAATACGTCGGCACCGATCAGATGCGCCAGGCATACATCAAAAAAGTCATGGCCGGGCTCGACCTGCCTTACGGGTATGGCGCCGAGGAAGCGACACGCGAGTTCTTTACAGCAGAAGAAGAGGAGGAACTGACGTTTGCCCTCGTGCTCGCTATCGTGTTCATTTTTATCGTGCTCGCGGCCCTGTTCGAGAGCGTCTCACTCCCGCTTATGGTGCTTCTCTCACTGCCGATGGCGCTCGTCGGGGTGTTTTTAGCGTTCTGGTGGAGCAGCTCTTCATTCGATTCATCCGCCCGCATCGGGCTGATTCTCCTCTTCGGTATCGTCGTGAACAACGCGATCCTCCTGCTCAGCCGCTTCAGAACGGAGGCGACCCTGACCCTGCGTACCTACCTGGGGCGCGATCCGTCCGAAGACCGTTCTCTCTTCCCCGGTCTTGCGAAACAACTCGGCGGCAGCGATTTGTGGATACTTCCGGCGAAAGAACGCGTCGTGCTTCTGAGGCGTGCAATCGCACGGGCAACACACGTTCGACTGCGTTCGATTCTTCTTACCAGTGGCACAACGATCGTCGGGCTTATTCCACTCCTCGTTCACTTCCGCGACACGAACGACAAGGACATCTGGGAAAACCTGGCGCTCGCGTCGATCGGTGGGCTCGCATCGAGTACCATCCTGCTGGTTGTTGCCCTCCCTCCGCTCTATTTCTTCTGCGTTCGCTTCGGATGGTTCTGGCGCTCACTGTGGCATCGTGTCCGCCGCATCGAGGAACCCGCGTAGAACTGGCAAATAACGGCTTCGGATGGTATTGTTGCTCTATGGCTCAGCCTTCGCACTCCCACATCGAACCGTCCGTCACCCCTGCCGGCAATGTACTCCTTATTTCGTGTTACGAACTCGGCCAGCAGCCCCTCGGGCTGGTAAACGCAGCGGCAGCGCTGAAACAGGCCGGCTTCACGCCGTCCCTTGTTGACCTCGCGATCGAATCACTCGATCCGATGAAAGTCGCCGCCGCAGATCTTGTCGCGTTCTCGGCGCCGATGCATACGGCGATGCGGCTCGCGATTCCGGAGGCGCGGCGGGTCCGCGAGTTGAATCCGGAATGCCATATCAATTTCTTCGGTCTCTACGCAGAACTCAATCAGGTGTACTTGAAAGAAACAGTAGCGGACACGTGTCTCGGGGCCGAGTTCGAAACAGACCTCATCGATCTTTGCCGCTCACTCGACCGAGGCTCACAGGCTATCGTGCAGCGGCCGTCCGGCAAGTCCGACAAGCACTGGCGCTCACTCGTCCCTGACCGGAGCGGACTTCCGAATCTGGATCAATATGTGACGTTTTCAAACGGTGAACAGAAACGAACGGTCGGCTATGTCACGACGACCCGCGGGTGCAAGCATCTCTGCCTTCACTGTCCGATTCCACCCGTGTACGGAGGCCGTTTTTACACGGTGGATCGCAACGCGGTACTCGAAGACATCCATCGCCTCGTCGAGCAGGGGGCACAACACATTACATTTGGCGACCCGGATTTTCTGAACGGACCGGGGCACGCCCTGCGTATCGCCCGATCTGTGCACGAGACTTACGCAGATGTCTCGTTCGACTACACGGCCAAGATCAGTCATCTTGCCGAACATTCAGCTGTGGTCGAGGAACTCGCATCACTCGGTTGCGCCTTTGTCGTCTCCGCGCTCGAATCGCTGAGCGCGGATACGCTCCAGCAGCTCGACAAGGGTCACACCGCCGATGACATCTATAACGTCGTGCACCACTTCAAACGGAT
>JAPUJU010000135.1 GCA_027296025.1 bacterium | reverse complement strand
GTGACGTCACCGTCTTATGCCTGCATATCTATGCTATAATGGCCGAGTGGTTCGTATAGAACTTGCTTGATCTGCCACGGGGGAAAGCATATGTGGCCAACCTGTTGCAATACGTTTGCTACCGTCGGTATTTTGCTGGCTTCCTTGAACTCGACGGAAACGGCCACCGGCTCGACGATAAGCGGGCAAGTTCGGTTCGCCGTGTCTCCTAACGACCCCGTTTCAGACGCACGACTCACATTGTTCACGCCCGCGTTGACCTTCTTTGCGGAGACGCGTACTGATGGGACCGGTGCCTATTCAATCGATGGCGTGCCGGCGGGCACCTTCCAACTCGGATGCGCAGCGCTGGGATTTGACTACGTCGAGGAGACCGTATCGCTCGGCACAAGTAATCTGCAACGCGACTTCGATCTCACCCCGGAGTCGCATCCGGGCCAGTGGGACGTCATCGGCAGCACGGCGCCCGAGTTCCTTGATGCGACGGATATCGCCGTGTTGCTGGCTAGCGGCAAGGTGTTCTATTGCCATGACACGACCGATCCAATCCTCTTCGACCCGGTCACGGGAACGAAATCCTTTCCTTCGGGTTCGCCCTCAGAATCCGGCTGCATGAACAGCACCGTGCTCTCGGACGGCAGTGTCATTATGGTCGGCGGGCAGGACGGCTCCGATCCTGGAAGCTTCGTAAATGCGGTGCCGTGGGTGAAGCAATACGTTCCAGGTAGCGATTCGTGGAACGTCCTTCCCGATGTGCAACATACGCTCGGTCGTTGGTACCCCGGCCTGACGCGTCTGGCCGATGGCTCGCTACTTGTCATGGGAGGCGGGACATGCTGCAGTGCGGTGCGAACCGACACGGCTGAGCGCTTCGATCTCGTTTCGCAAACCTGGAGCTACACCGGTCCGATGCTCAACCCCTGCGAGTTTCCGCCGTCCGCGCTTCTGTACACCGGTGAAGTGCTGGCCACTTGGTCGCCACCGCAGCTCTACAATACCGACACGGAACAATGGCGGTTTACCGGGAACTTCAAACAATCGAACCGTGGTTGGCCCGGTCACTCGGATCATTCCATTATCGTATTGCATGATGGTTGCGTTCTTGCTATCGGGATTCTGAGCGGCTCCGTCATGGGCGAGATATACGACCCAGCAACCGAGACATGGAGTCTGACGTCAAATCCCGGTTTGTTGCGTTTGCAGTCGGAGGTCGTTCAGTTGCCCGACGGACGGGTGTTTGTCGGAGGGGGTGAAACCGAGGATCCATCTCCGCCCGTTCCCGATGTACTGGGCATCGTCAAATGGTGCGATTTGTACGATCCGCCGACCGACACCTGGCGGCGCGTTGCGGATATGGCTGAACACCGAGAGTATCATGCCGTCACGCTTCTGATTCCAGATGGTCGTGTCATTACGACCGGCGGTACGCGTATCAAGTTTCAGAAGGGCCCGACATCGGCGGACATCGAAGCGTTTTCGCCACCGTACTTGTTCCGAGGTGTCCGGCCCGACATCACCAGCATCTCGAGCACCCAACCACCGCGCGGCAGCGAACTTACGCTGGAGATTGCTCCAGAAACGCAGCTCACGAGCGTGGTGTTGATGGGCGCTCAAACGACCACACACTGGGTGGATGGTGGAATTCCCAGGCGGCTCGTACTTCCTGTTCGGCAGAGCGGTGCCTCGGTAACCGCGTCGTTGCCGAGTGATCCAAACATTCTTCCTCTTGGGCACTACATGGTCTTTGCTATGGTCGACGACATTCCGTCTGCGGCGGAAATTGTTCAGGTTGTCGAAGCCGCCGGCACCATCCCCGCCGTGTCAGAGTGGGGCCTAATCTCGTTGACTTTCCTTATAGTCTCCACAGGAACCGTCGTCTTGGGCCGGCGAGGTGCGAGCGCTCGAAGCTCGGAAGAATGTGACGTTTACGACGGAGAGCCGACATGAACTACAGAAGACTTCAAGCTACGTGCATAGCGGCGCTATTTCTTATGGTTGAGGCTGCCTTTTCGCAGACTGTCTATTGGACTAATGTCGGTACCGGAAAGATTCAGCGAGGTGAACTCGTCGCGGGCACGGGCGTGGAAGACCTGGTAACGACTCAAGTCATCGAACCCGTCAGCCTCGCGCTCGATCTTGTCGGTGGTAAGATGTACTGGACCGAGGCCTCGCCGGCCGACTTTATGATCTCGCGGGCCAATTTGGACGGAACAAACGTCGAGCTTCTGGTTACGGGTTTGGACAGTCCGAGTGGAATCACGCTGGACGTAGCCGCCGGCAAGATGTACTGGACCGACATCGGAACCGGCAAGATCCAGCGAGCCAACCTCGACGGCTCAGGTGTCGAGGACCGCGGGTGGGCATACAATAAGCGTAGGCCCGGGAGCGTGTGACGTGCCGCGCCCCGGTTTGATTCGTCAGAGGAGAGGCCATTATGTCGTTCCAATCTATGAAATCTCGTGTTCTAGCGGCAACCTGCTTCATGATGTGGGCGGGAGCGTCACTGGCCCATGAAGGCCACGGAGGCAAGGAGGTCGGGGCCTACGACCTGGACGCCCCCCGGCGGGTCTCGCCGGAAACCGCGGCGCACATCGGGCTCGAGACCGCGGAGGTTGATTTTGGAGATGTTGAAGAGGTTCTCCAGCTACTGGGCATAGTACGGCATGCCCCTGACCGTTACTGGTCCATTACCACG
>JAPUJU010000134.1 GCA_027296025.1 bacterium | reverse complement strand
GGTTTTCGTGAGACACGCAAAGTCGCACAGCAGTTGCTTGCTGCGATCATCGAACCGCGGGTGACAGAGTTGTTCTCAATGATCAATGAGCAGATAACAAAAAGTGAACTTAAGAAAACCCTTGGCGCGGGTGTTGTTCTTACCGGCGGTTCCTCGATGCTGAAAGGCTCGAGAGAACTGGCCGAGCAGGTGTTTGACCTGCCGGTCCGGGTGGGGACGGCAATCGCGGTGGATGGTCTGACAGAAGTGGTCAACCATCCGAAGTTCGCAACCGGAGTTGGCCTCCTGATGTACGACGAAGGGTACGGTTTCACCCGGACCCGTCGCTCGTTGTCCGGTACGTGGTTAAAGCAGTCGTTCAGCCAGCTTCGAAGAGCAATAGCCAGTTTCATCTAGTCGAAAGGAGAGGAGATGGTAATGCGTTTTCAACTCGATGAGGACAAACGACTCACAGTCCTGAAGGTGGTTGGAATCGGTGGCGCCGGGGGGAACGCAGTGAACCGCATGGTGAATATCGAGTTCAGCGGTGCGGATTTTATTGCGATGAACACAGATCTGCAGGTTCTGCGGGAGTCGGAGGCGCAGCAGTGTGTCCAGCTCGGAGAGCAGATCACGCGCGGGCTCGGTTCCGGCGGCGATCCCGAACTGGGCAGGAAGGCGGCCGAAGAGAGCCGGGAAGTCCTGCGCGAACAGTTGCAGGGCGCGGACATGATCTTTCTGACGGCAGGCATGGGTGGTGGTACGGGAACGGGCGCGTCTCCGGTTATTGCGGCGGTCGCGCGTGAGACGGGTGCACTGACAGTTGGCGTTGTTACGAAACCGTTTTTCTTTGAAGGCGATCAGCGGCTCGCACAGGCGGAGACCGGCATCGAAGAATTGAGAAAAGAGGTCGACACGCTGCTCGTCATTCCGAACGACAAGCTACTTGCGATCACGGAAGAAAATACCACGCTGATCGATGCGTTTTCGCTTGCCGACGAAGTTCTCTGTAACGCGACGCGCGGGATTTCGGATCTCATTACCCGCACGGGCGTCGTGAACCTCGACTTTGCGGATGTCAGGAGCGTTATGAGCAACGGTGGCAACGCGGTCATGGGGACGGGGATCGCGAACGGTGAGGACGGCGCGAAGCTTGCGGCGGAGACAGCGATCTCCAGCCCGCTTCTGGACAATGTTTCCATCAAGGGCGCGAGTGACATTCTTGTTAACATCACGGGTTCATCTTCGCTCAGCCTGCAGCAGGTGAGCAAAGCGGCGACGATTATCAACAAGGAGGCGGGGCCGGGTGTCCATGTCTTCCTTGGCGCGGTTATCGACGATCAGCAGCCAAGCGAAGAAATTCGCGTAACGGTTATCGCCACTGGTTTCAACGTTGGGCAGCCACGGCAGGCACCACTGGTTGCGGAGGAGCCGAAGAAGGAAATCAATTTTACGGAGCTTCTTGGGAGCGACCGCCCAGTCGTCGAGTTGAGTCCCGACCAGCCGGTCCGGGCCGCGTTCACACAGGTGCCCGAGAGAGCTGTGCAGCTGGCTCCCGTCAACGAAGCGTCTCACATCGAGCCGGCAAGTAAACCGGCGGAGGAAGATGAAACGATCGTTATCGAAAACGGATCGATTCGATCGTACAATACCGACAAGTATCGAGTGCCGACCTTTGTACGGAAACAGATGGACTAAATGACAGGGGAAGCATTGTCTCTCTGGAGCAGGCTGTTTCGCAGCTCTGCTGGCGATTACTACCATAGAGGAATACGGCACTTTAATGAGGGTAATTACGACGACGCGGTGAAGTGCCTGGAAAAGGTTGTCACCGGCGACAAAGGTCGTGAAAGCCCGATCGCCAAGCTCGGAGCGTTCTACGCGGCGGAAGCCCACGGAAAGCTCGGTATTTCCGAGTTCCATCGCGGGAACCTCGAAAAGGCGTGCACGCACTTCGAAAGTGCCTTGGAGGTCAATCCCCACTATCCCGACCTTTACTATTACCTCGGTGTCTCGCGGCATCAACTCGGCAATCTTGATGCGGCGATCGAAAGCCTCCGGCAATCGACGGAGCTCAATCCGGAATACGCCGAGGCGATGTGTTACCTCGGGATCACACTCTACGAAGCGGGGTATTTCGAGCGGGCCGGTGAGCGTTTTTCGGAAGCGCTGAAACTGAGCCGTCGGACTCTGAATCCGCTGAGCCGTATCCTCGTGGACAAGCTCGAATCGAGTTCATTCGACCACCCGGCGCTTGCCGAGCTGAAGAAGGTCGTCCTCCAGAACTCGAAGTTCGAAAAGCACGTGAAAGACGGAAACCTCGCGTTCAACAGGGGGGATTACCCATCGGCCATCGAAGGTTTTCAGGAGGCCGTCCGGCTCATGCCCAGCTATGCCGATCTCCACTGCAAACTCGGTCTTGCATATCTTGAAGATCACAGCCTCGCCGCCGCCGCCCGGAGTTTCACGAAGGCACTCGACGTAAACCCGAAGTACGTCGAAGCGAGCTACTGTCTGGGCGTGACACGCTACTACGAAAAGGACTACGTTTCCAGCCGCGATCACCTCGCGCGGGCAGTTACGTTGAAGCCTGACTACGCCGACATCCACTGCCAGCTTGGCACGGCTCTGCTTGCACTGGGCGAATACGAGGAGGCGAGAGCGACTTTCGAGAAGGCGATCGAGATCTCGCCTGCGTATCCGCGGGCGCACTACATGCTCGGTCTTGCCGTTCACGCGCTCGGTGACCACGAGAGGGCGCACACAGAGTTCAAGGCATCACTCGAGCTCAATCCAAGTCTTTTTCCACTGGAACTCGAGATGGGAATTCAACGTCTGGCCGCTTCGAAATGGCAGGAGGCAACCGAGTGGTTTGAGGAGATTATCGATCGTGATCCGAAACACGCAGACGCACTATGTTTTCTCGGCAATGTTTGCCTGAAAAAGAAAGAGTACGACAAGGCAGCGGGATACCTTGAGCGGGCGCTGAATGTCAATCCGGACTACACTGAGGCCAAGAAGCAACTCGCGCAGGTCTACTTTAGAACGGGGAAACAAGCCGAGGCACATGCGCTCATTAAGGAGTGCCTCGGTAGCCACAGTGACTACGCGGACCTGCACAAGATTCAGGGGGACATCCACGTAAAGGCGAACCGATTACCGGAGGCCGAGCGCTCCTACGAACAGAGCATAGAGATCAACCTGGATTTTTCAGGAGCCGTGCAGGGACTCGTTGTAGTCCTGCGCCGACAGGGGCGTGGCAGTGAGGCTGACGAGATTCTGAATGCGCATATCGGGCGTCACCCGGACGATCTCGCGGCCCGTGCGTTGCTGACGAACGAAAAGATGAAGCTGGAAGGGGTTTGACGCCGCCAGAGGTTACGAAAAAGAAGGATTCCCTTAGAAAGCGTACTCGATACTTGGACGGCGAACACAGGAAGAGGGTTTAGTTTTTCGTCCCAGAATACCGCAACACAGCTTTCAGAGAATCCTTCATAACTAGTGTAGTTACGTTATCCCCA
>JAPUJU010000133.1 GCA_027296025.1 bacterium | reverse complement strand
TTGATTTCCCAGCGATCGAAGTCGCCCTCGGTACTGAGCAGCTTCCACTGATAACCTGTGGGGGACGTCACGTTTCTAATATGACGGTCGGCGAGGGCAGCCCTTGCAAACTTCGACTCCGGTCGCCAGTCGTATTCCATGTGAAGCGCGATCTGCTGCGCCCGTCCCTTGCCGTAGATACTGGAAATCACGTGGAGTGACGCATCGATCCCCGAAGAGAGGCCGGCAGACGTGACGATTTTCCCGTTGTCGACGAAACGCCGGTCGGACACGACATCGATCTCGGGGTATCGCGTCTGGAGCTCGTCGAGCAGCCCGTAGAACGTCGTCGCGGACCGGCCGTTCAGCAAACCCGTCTTCGCCAGGATAAAGGCACCGTTACACACCGTCTGCACATGGTCCGCGCGGACACTCTGTTTCCGTACCCAGTCGATGACCTCCGGATTGTCTTCGACCCTCTGGACGCTCCCCCCTGGAATAACGAGGACATCGGGGTTCGGGCAGTTCGTGAAACTGTACGTGGGGTTCACACTCATCCCCATCGCCGTCGTCACCGTCTTGCCGTCCTCCGATACGGTGAAAACCTTGAATCCCGCCTGGCCGAACACTTCGTACGGCCCGGTGTAATCGATAATCTGCACGCCGTCGAAAATCAGTATGCCGACGGTGCGTGGCCGGAGATCCCCGCTGTCGACACGGCGTTTGTCGACCAGCTGCATGTTGCAGACCGGGCACTGACCGGCCTCCGTGTAGACTTCGTCGTCGCAGTTCGAGGCGCACGGCGGGCACGCGAAAAGAACCGCTCCGGGAAGATCTGTCTGGGCGCTCGCGGACAACAGGTGCGCGAGAAACGCAAAAGCAAAAGCGGTAAAAGCGATGTTTGTTCGCGGACGATTGTGCATCCTGTCCTCCGTTGCATGGCGGTCTTCGGTGCCCCTTCAGCGACAAAGTTAACAAAATTGTGGCAGCCGCGCGATGCCTATGGATATCCCGGCGCAGACTTTTTATTGCGCTCATCCGGGCGGCACGCAGCACCGGGCGAAAGTCGAATCGATAGCATTTCCGTAACTTGTTGCCGGGCAGTTACATCGTTGTATCCTCCCTCCGTTTTCCCTATATTACGAATCATGCAGGTGCTCTCCCGTGCAGTTCGTTCGACGGTCGTTCTCTCCATATCGAGCGCGATGATGGCAGGGTGCGCGGGAAGTCGTTCGGGGGGATCCGACATCGACGGAACGGTCACGATCGAAGAGGCCGTTGTTCATGAAGTGAACCTCGCGCGCACGAATCCCAGGCTCTACGCGAAGTTCACCCGTCAGTGGCGCCAGTACTACGACGGCAATCTGCGAAAAGCACCCGGGCACAACCCCGTGCGTACGATCGAAGGGGTCGCGGCGCTCGATGAGGCGATTCTTTACCTCGAGAGCGTTGACCCGGTGCAACCGCTGATCTGGTCGGAAGGGATGTCCGAAGGCGCCCGCGACCATGTTGACAATACCGGCCCCGCCGGAGATATCGGGCACTCGGGGTCCAATGGCAGCGCGGTCGGTGAGCGCGTAAACCGTTACGGCAGGTGGCAACACCGGGTCGGCGAGAACATATCCTATGGGGGAAACGATGCGCGAGAGTTTGTCATGCGGCTCATCATCGACGACGGTATCGCGGATCGAGGACATCGAACGAACATTTTTGCCCCGGACTTTCGCTATGTCGGGGTCGCCTTCGGCTACCACGCCACGTACAAGACGATGTGCGTCATGACGCTCGCCACCGAATATGTGGAAGCGGGCAATCTGATACCACAGGCGTACCCGGACCACTAGCGCGGGCCACCCGGAAAGGCAAGCTTCACACAGCCGGTAGTGCGTCGGCGCGGGTTGCGCGCCGGAACAATCCGTTGTATCCTCAGATGACGCCAGCCACTTTCGAGGCACAAAGGAGATTACCATGACGGTCAAACCCATCCCGGATGGATACAAAGCGGTTACTCCACACCTGACGATCAACAACGCGGCGGACGCGATCGAATTCTACAAGAATGCTTTTGGAGCAAAAGAACTCTCACGCATGGAAGGTCCCGGCGGAAAAATCATGCACGCGGCCATTCAGGTCGGCGATTGTGTTGTAATGTTGAACGACGAGTTTCCAGACATGGGAGCGTGTTCGCCGCTGGCGCTCGGCGGCTCACCCATTACCCTTCACCTGTACGTAGAAAACGTCGACGAGTTTTACGACCAGGCGATCGGGGCGGGTGCCAAAGCACTCTTTCCGGTCAATGATACGTTCTGGGGAGATCGTTACGGAAAACTCGAGGATCCCTACGGTCACAAGTGGTCGATCGCCACACACATCGAAGACCTGACAGACGAAGAGATTTGCAAACGCGGGAAAGAATTTTTTTCGAAACACTCCGGTGATTAGTTATTGGTCGGCGAGTCTTCTCAAGACCATGTGAAGGATCCCACCGTTGCGGTAGTACTCCACCTCCACTGCACCATCAATTCGAACGATCACATTGAACTCCGTTTTCGCGCCGCCTGAACCGGTCGCCGTGACCTGGACGGTATCGCCGGGCGCGAGGCCCTCATTCACTCCGTCGAATGTAAAAACTTCGTCCCCGTTCAAACCGAGGGAGGTTACGGACTGACCTTCCTCGAACTGCAGCGGGAGCACACCCATTCCGATCAGATTGCTGCGATGGATCCGTTCATAGCTCTCCGCAATAACCGCACGCACGCCCAGAAGTGCCGTTCCCTTCGCAGCCCAGTCTCTGCTCGATCCGGAACCGTACTCCTTACCCGCAAGAACGATGAGCGGGACACCCTCGTCACGGTATTCCAACGAGGCGTCGTAGATCGTCATCTGCTCACCGTCCGGATAATGCGTCGTCCACGGGCCTTCCGTACCGGGCGCAAGCCGGTTCCTCAGTCGGATGTTTGCGAACGTACCGCGTATCATGACATGGTGATTGCCGCGTCGTGAACCGTAGCTGTTGAAGTCGGCCGGCTTCACGCCGATGGATTGCAGATATTCCCCCGCAGGACTCGTCACCGCAATCGTTCCCGCCGGCGAGATGTGATCCGTAGTCACCGAGTCCCCCAGCATGACAAGCGCCCGCGCGTCTTCGATCGGCGTGATCCCGGGTGATGTTTTCTCGATGTCCTGAAAGAACGGAGGCTCTTGAATATAAGTATTGTCCTCGCGCCAGTCATATCGGCCGGACGACGTCACCGCGATTTCGTTCCATTTCTTGTTGCCCTCCAAAACGTCGGCATACCGGGAGCGAAAATCTTCTGTCTTCACGACCTTTCCTACCAGGTCGTTGATTTCCTTCTGGCTCGGCCAAATGTCACGGAGGTAAACATCGTTGCCGTCGGGGTCTTTGCCCAGGGCGTCGTGCTCGAGGTCGATGTCCACCGTGCCGGCGAGTGCGTACGCAACGACGAGCGGCGGGCTCGCGAGGTAACTGGCCTTTGTAAGCGGATGCACACGGCCCTCGAAGTTCCGGTTGCCGCTGAGAACCGCCGCCACGACGATCTCGCCTTCGTTGATGGCCGT
>JAPUJU010000132.1 GCA_027296025.1 bacterium | reverse complement strand
TGCCGTGCTGCGCGAGCGGCTCGATGTTCCGGAGGAGGTCGAAAAGCATATCCGCAAGTGGAAACGAACGCACACCGCCGGCATCCCCGTGCCGCTCAAGATCGAGTTCGACAACGATCTCTCGCCGGATGTGACGATCATCGATATTTTTGCCACAGACCAGCCAGGACTGCTGTTCAAGATCACGCGGGCCCTTTCGGAAGAGGGTCTGACGATTCATCGCGCTAGCATTTCGACAGAAGCGAACCGCGTAATCGACTCGTTCGATGTGCAGGACAGCCGTGGGAAAAAAGTAACAAAAACGGCGAAGCTGCGGTCGGTACGCGCGCGTCTCGTCCAGACGCTCGGGTGAGGTTAGCGGTTTGCCTTGCGGTAGGACCTGACCACGCGATTGTAGCACGCACGGACGCTGGCGCGTGCCTCATCCAACGCCGTGACGATCCCGTTTGCGCCCAAGAACGATTTTCCCAGGCCGAGCAACGTGAGCGTGCGTCCGAGATGGTTCGCTGCGCGATCCGTCTTTTTGGACGTATTGGGAAAACCGAACCCCTGAAGTTCCATCAGGTAATCCACGCACCGGTACAGGTCGAGCGCGGCCGCGAGGTCGGCGCGCTCCTTTTCGGTCAGGGTTCCGGCGTCCGCAAGCACATCGAGCCGTTGAGATGTGTTTTTGCCGGGATCGACTGACTCGCCGGCCAGGAAGATACCGATCGCAGAAAGGTAATCAATGTCGTAACGTCCTCCCGCCGAGCGTTTTGTTTCGAGCGCCTGGACGTTTTTAGGGACGAGTGATTCAATTCTGCTGCGCGCGGATACAAGTTCATCGAGTTGTGCCGCAGTGAACGGCCGGTCCAACTGCTCTTGCAACGCTCCGAAAAAGCGCTCGCCAACACGCTCGTCACCGTACCATAGCACGGATTTCATCATCGCAATCCTTTCCCACGCGGCGAGCCGGTCGGAGAAATACTTCCGATAAGAGGCCACGTCCTGTACAAGCGGCGCGCTGGCTCCTTCGCCGCGGAGTCGAAAGTCCAGCTTGAAGAGGCCGCTCTGCGCAAACGCCTGATTCAACGTGAACGTCTTGCGGGTGACGGTCTCAACGTCCCTCTCGTGGACCACCACGAGCAGATCCACGTCGCTGCTGAGTCGCGGTTCCTCCACAGCGAATGAACCAAGCGCGATCAGCGCGAACCCGTCCGTATCTGGAACGAGCACGCTAAACGAAGACGCCATGGACGAGCGGGTCGTGTCGGTCAGAACACCCGGGAGCACCGTTGGGAATCCCCCCGTCGCGCTGCGATCGATCTCCTCCCGAGCGAGTCGTTCCACGTCGAGCACCCAGGCGGCCAGGTTTCGAGTGTCGATCGCCGAGCGCACGGCACGACGCAGGCTCTCGAGTCTGTCTGGCGATGGTTTGCCGTCCAGCGCGCCCCACGGAACTTCATCTTTGATCGGGGCATCGATGATGCTCTGGGGGTCTTCGAGCAACGTGTCGAGAATCTCGATGTTGCGGGTCAGTTTCTGCGTCAGCAACGACGAGGTGCCGGTGAGCGTACGAAACAGTTCGCGAGAGGCAGCCGACTCCGACAGCAGGGTGTAGAATGCCCCCTTGCTGCGCGTGGCGTTCGCCACATTGGCGAAGTTCACGAGCGTCTGATCGGGATCACCGGTCAGCGCACAGTCCTCGAGAAGTTTTGGCAGGAGCTTCTGGAAATTGCCGCGTGTCTGGCGGTCGACGAGAACAGGAAACGAACCGTAGGCCAGCCCCTGGACAATCGATAGCGCCGTGCCCGTGTCCGTCATACCGTATTTCTCGAGCGTCTTTGCGGCCGTCTCATTTTCGTCGGGAAAAAGTAGAAGGAGCGACGGCTCGTCCACCGTTTCGCCTTCGAAGAAACGATCGCTGAATAACCGGACCTTGTTGAGGTGGTTCGACAGCGCAGCGGTAAACTCTTCCGGGTCGAACGTACCGAGCGGTCCGCGCGAGACACGACGTGACAAAACGGCGATGTCATCCGCTGAGGCCGGCAGCGAAAACGTTTGCAACTGGTGCATCATCTGCAGGCGATGCTCGACGAGCCGAAAAAAACGATATGCGCTCAACATCGTGTCGCTTTCCACATCCGTGATCAGCCTATGCGCATGAAGGCGCTCTATACCCGTCGACGTATTGCCGACGCGAATATCCGGGTGCTTCTGGCCGTGAAGCATCTGAAGCGTCTGCACAATGAACTCGATATCCCGAATGCCGCCCTCCATCAGTTTGATGTTGAATAACTGTTCGTGGCTCGAGATGTTCTCGCGGATGCGGGTACGCATGAGCGAGATCGACTCGACCGGTGAATACGAGAGAGACGGATTGCCGATCAGGCCGTCGATGTGCTCGAGAAAGCGCCTCCCGACGTCCGCATCGCCGGCGATCACGCGTGCTTTCAACATCGCCTGAAACTCCCATGGGCGCCCTCGATCTTCATAGTAGATGCGTGCTGACGTGAGCGAGTTTACGAGCGGTCCGGTGTTTCCGTCGGGACGAAGCCTTAAGTCGACGCGGTAGAGATACCCCTCGGCTGTGACTTCCGACAGAACAGAGGTCAGACGCCGTCCCAGCTTGTGAAGTGCCGTCAGATCATCGTCACTCACATCGTCGCACACGTAGATGAGGTCTATATCGGAGCTGTAGTTCAGCTCTGTTCCGCCGAGTTTGCCGAGCGCAACCACGGTCAGGACGTCCTTTGACGACGCCCGCTCTCCGCACAACAGATCGAGCGAGATCTGAACGACCGCGTCGGCACGAACGCTGAGACAGGAAGTCGTCTCTTCGATCGTTCTAAGTCCGAGCAGATCCTTCACGCCGATTCTGAGCAGGTGTTTGCGGTGCGCCCGCCGGAGGCCATTGAGCTTGCTCTCCTGCGTTCGAAAACCAGCTATGTCCTCCATGATGCTTCTGCGACAGGCCTCGACCGTATCTTCGCTCTCCCATGTGGCCTGCTCGATCAGCCAGTAGAGAAAGCCGGGGTTGCGAATGATGATGTCGGACATGTACTGGCTGGATCCGAAAACGACGGCGAGTATTTCCCGCAGCGGTTTTCCACCCGCGATCGTATTCAAGAACGCGCCTGCGGAACCGGACAGTTCCTGGAACCGGAGAAAGTTTTTCAACGCACCGGTTGGAGAGGGCGACGACGCGAGTTCGATGAAAAGCGTGGCAAGTTGGCCGCGGGCCTCGTCGTGCGTACCGAGTTTTCCCACAACGTCTTCAAAGGTGCTCACCAGGTTGGTTGCGTCGGGGAACCCGGCTGACTCGAGACGGTTCCCGACGTCTCGCGCAGTGGATGCCTTGACGATCTCTTCGATCAAGGCAACGAGTGCCTTGTGCGTTGTTTTGTCGGTGCGTTTCATAGCGGCAATCATAGCGTATCCGCATTTCGCTTGCCAGAGGGGTCCTCGTCCCGTAGACTTTGAATGGTATGAAGAAAATCGAAGCATATATCAAACCGTTCAAGCTCGATGACGTGAAGGCCGCACTGATGGAAATCGATGTACGCGGCATGAGCGTAACTGAAGTTCGGGGGTTCGGTCGTCAGAAAGGACACACCGAGCTCTATCGTGGAAGTGAGTACCAGGTTGACTTCCTTCCGAAGAGCAAGCTGGAAATCGTAGCCGCGGACCGGATGGTCGAACAGATCGTTGATGTCATTCAGAAAATTGCGCGGACGGGCAAGGTGGGCGACGGGAAAATTTTTATCCTTCCGGTCGAAGACGCGATCCGAATCCGTACGGGCGAGAGCGACGAAGACGCAGTTTGAAAATCCTCGGCATTGAAACTTCCTGCGATGACACATCGCTCGGGCTCTACGACACAGGCAGCGGAGTGCTCGCACACCTGACTGCAAACCAGCTGATTCATGACAAGTACGGTGGGGTCGTTCCGGAGATTGCTTCGCGTCAACACGTCCGAAACCTGCTGCCGATTTACGAGACTCTGCTCGCCGACACCGGTACGGATCCCGGCGAGATCGACGGGATCGGTGTCAGCAATGGACCTGGCCTCGTCGGGTCATTGCTGGTGGGGGTGGGGTTTGCGAAGGCGCTTGCCGTGGGACTCGATAAGCCGCTGGTCGGCGTGCATCATATAGAAGCACACATACTTTCGAACGAACTCGAAGGTGTCCCACTCAAGAGTCCCGCTCTCGTTCTGGTCGTTTCGGGAGGGCATACCGCGCTGTACCGAGTGGAGAAAGTCGGCCGCTACGATTTGCTCGGCAATACCCGAGACGATGCGGCGGGCGAGTGTTTCGACAAGATTGCGAAGCTGCTGGGGCTCGGATACCCGGGAGGACCGTTTCTCGAGGCTGTTTCTCGGGAGGGCAACCCCCACGCCGTCGAGTTTCCGCGGGCGATGATGACGCAGGGCAACTTCGACTTCTCGTTCTCCGGGCTCAAGACGGCCGTTCGCCTGCACGTCGAGTCACCCGGATTTGATCCCTCACAGGTCACGGACACGGCCGCATCCGCGCAGGAAGCCATCGTCGACGCCCTGGTTCGGAAAACACTTTCGTGTGCCAGGCACCACAACATTCCACACGTCTATCTTGCCGGTGGCGTCGCAGCCAACGGCGTCCTTCGTGCCCGCCTGGCGGAGGCGTGTGCGCAGGCAGATATGACCTATCACGCCCCGCTTCTGGAATACTGCACAGACAACGGGGCGATGGTCGCCGGAGCGGCGAGCCGGCACCTCGCCACGGGCCGCGACGATCGGCTCACCCTCGATGTCTTCGCTCGCGGTGCGGTGACCTCATGGGCGTAGCGTTGCTCGTCGTTCCTCATTAGTTCCCCAGGATTTCCCTTCGCCGGATCCCTTCTATGGCGCGGTAAGACATCTTCTTCGCGCCCGGAAGCGAATGCGGTTCGAAGCATCGGCGGCACCGTTCCGGCATTCTGCATCGGCAAGGATGAACCGTCCCGTCCCGCCCGTCACCACTCTCTATAACTTACACACGGACATAGAATTAGGAGATTGTTCCTCCGTTCCCGAGAGCCGGACCTTGGCATATTTATTGCCATCTTGAAACCGGTCAGCTAACTGGACTGGAGCCCCTTACATGCGGACAACCGAAAACACGACCCAAAGTATTCTCGTCGTTGACGACGAGCCACATATCGTACAGATCCTCAAGTTCACGCTGGAAAAGGCGGGGTATCAGGTATTCACCGCGACCAACGGCGAAGAGGGGCTGCAACAGGTCAAAAACCTGCAGCCGAGTCTAGTAATTCTGGACGTCATGATGCCGATCATGGACGGCTATGAAGTCTGTCGCAAAATGCGAGATGACTTCAAGATGAACCAGATCCCGATCATCATGCTTTCTGCAAAAGGGGACCTGGCGGAGCGCGTCCGCGGACTCGAAGGCGGCGCGAATGACTACCTGATCAAGCCGTACTCGAATGACGAGTTGCTCCTGCGTGTCAGCAACTGTCTCGAGTGGAATCTGAAGCAGAAAGAGGCCAACCCACTCACCGGCCTCCCCGGCAACACGGCGATCGATCGCGAACTCATGAAGCGTATCGACAACCAGAAGCCATACTCCTTCTTGTACGTCGACATCGATAACTTCAAGGGCTTTAACGACCACTACGGCTACCAGAAAGGCGACGAGATCATCTTCTTCGTCTCGGCGATTCTTCGTAAGGCGGTTGAGAAGCTGGGCTCCAAAGAGGACTTCATCGGACATATCGGTGGAGACGACTTCGTTCTGATTTCCGACCCGAGCCGCGCAGAGTTCATCGCGCAGTTCATCATCGATGAGTACGATCAGGGCGCGGTGTTTCTTTTGGATGAAAAAGATGTCAAGCGCGGCTACTTCGAGGTCAAGAACCGTCAGGGAGAGCTCGCGCGCGTCCTGTTGATGTCGATCACGATCGCCCTTGTCGTAAGTACCGAGAACACGATTCGGCACATCGCCGAAATCAACTACATCGCTCGCGAGTTGAAGAAGTACGGGAAGGGTGTGAAGGGAAGTGTTGTCATCAAGGAACGGCGGGACGCGATCTCGCCTTCGGAAGAAGCGAAACAGGAAAGAGAATAACCCGAAGTAGTGAGGCAGGGAACATACAATGAAAACTACGACAAAAACGCGAGATATTTCCGCACTCGAAAATCTGTTGCAGGACGCCCGGAGCGAGGCCGATAAGCTCAGGGAGCGCCTCAAGAAGTTCGAACAGATACTTCTGTCGACACGGCTGATTATGGGCCACGAGTTGAAGCGCCCGACGACCGCGATAACCGGGTATATCGACATGGTTCTGGAGCTCGAAGAGAGTATCAGCCAGAACGCGGAACGACACCTGAGCAAAGCGCGAAGCGAATGTGACCTGCTCAACGAGCTCAACATGTTCTTTCTCGAATTGCTGAAAACAAACACGGAGAAAGAAGCGCTCGGAGGCACCGAGATTGACGTCGAAAAATTTTTCGACGAAATGATTTTGCATCTCCCGGAAGAGTTGAACGCAACCGAGCGCGTCAGGGTCAGTATCCCACGGAACTCTGTCCACTTTCAGCTGAACCCGAATGCGTTCAAGATCATTCTCGCGAACGTCGTCGAAAACGCTCTGCTCTACTCCCCGAACAGTACGCCCGTTCATGTGGAGATGGAACAGGTAGTGGACAAACGGCACGTCGAAGAGCGGACTATTCTGAAGATCCAGGTCGTGGACCGGGGAGAGGGAATTCCCAAGGACAGCCTCAAGAAAATCTTTCACCCGTTTGTTCGCTTGAACGAGGACATCTACGGATCCGGGTTGGGTCTGACCCTCGTGCGTAGCCTCGTTGAACTACACGGTGGGAATATATCGATACAGAGTACAGCGAACCGGGGAACGACCGTCTTTATCGCGTTGCCCGAAGCGTCGCCAGTCGATCTGGACGAAATGCCGTGAGGCAAGACTCTTCGAATTCGCTCAACCGCTTATACCGCGTCGCCAGCGGGGCAGCTACGCTGCTCCGTCTTCGCATAGTAGAGACGGTTGTCTTCTTCGTCATCGTTTTTGTGGCGAAAGAGATTGCAGGTTTTGTGTATCCCACGCTGGCGCTTCTGCTGCTATTCGGTTGCGGGCTCGTCATGCAGCTGCTCGGCCCCATGATGATCACGCTCGGGGAGCGCAGGATGGGGCTCGAAAGCGACCACGCCGACTCGGTCTTGATCACCTACTCGAGCGTAATTGACATTCTCCTTGCTGTCGGTATCGTTTATTTGACAGGAACGATTGAAAGTCCGTTCCTCTTTCTCCTTGTTG
>JAPUJU010000131.1 GCA_027296025.1 bacterium | reverse complement strand
GACCGGTTGTAACACGTGGCAGCGACGGTGAGACGAAACTATACTCGAACTACGCACACGATGGCGTGATTACGATCGCGGAGTTGAAACGGGATAAGGGCGGCCGAATTGAGCACCGTATTCTCGTGGAGAGTGCACGGTCGGCGCGTTTCGAATGGATCCCAGCTTCGAGGAGCAAACTCGAAGCGCGTTCGGATACGCTCATGTTCGTCGCGAAGCGACACGAGCGCGACGCGATCTACCTCATGGATACTCGAAGGGCGAAAGAACTCGAGTACTACACGTTCCCCGAGTTGAGTATTATCTCGTCGCCGACCCTGTCGCCTCGTGGTGACCGGATCGTTTTTTCAGCCATCGACAGCAACGGCCGGACGGACCTGTTCGTTTGCACCCGGGCCACCGGTGAGCTGGTTCGCTTGACCGATGATCCGTACGGCGAGCAGGATCCCGATTTTCATCCGACGGAAAACCGGGTTCTCTTCAGCTCGGACAAATGCGAAAGCCGCGACCGTCAGCACCAGGGAATCTACGAACTTGCTATCGACTCCGGCGTTGTAACCACTCTAACCTGCGGCACGTACAGCGACGGTCACCCCGACTGGGCTCCCGACGGAAAGTCGTTTATCTTCAGTTCCGACCGCGATGGCAAGTTCAATATCTATTCGTACAACTATGATGCCCAGCTCATCACCCGCCAGACGAACGTTCTCGGCGGCGTGACGACGCCGGTGTACCTGCCGGACCAGTCCGGTTTCATATCGAGCGGCTACTACAGGGGCGAGTTCCAGATTTTTGAGTTTCCAATCAAGAACGAAATGACCGAGTCGAACACGATGCTCGCACAGACGAATACCACGAGCTTCGGCTGGACGACACGCGAGCCGGGGAGCCTCAACTACACCGAACAGGACTATCGCACAAAACTGGGGATCGACTTCGCCGGCGCCGGTATCGCGATCGACCCCGATTTCGGGTCGGTCGGCAACGGTGCGCAGCTCGTGTTGTCGGACCTCCTCGGGAACGTTCAATACAGTTTTCTCTTCGGCAGTTCTTCGAACGTCGATGCAGATTTTTTCAAGCGTTTGAACGTCGGTGTGACGTACACAAATATCGGGGCGCGGATGAATTACTCGCTGAGCGTGTTTCATCTGATCAGCACTGTTGGCAATTTCAATACGATCGTGACCCAGGAGCGCCGCTACGGTGTGGCGACAGGGCTGAGCTATCCGTTTAGTAAATTCTCGCGGGTCGACTTCTCTCTCGTCGGTCGATTTGTCGAGCGCCTCCGTTCGTTCCGCTCCCCGATGTTCGAAGGCGGTAGCGTTGTGATTGAGGATACGCCGCAGAGCTTTATCGGCTCGAGCTTCGTCACCTATGTCCGCGACAACACTCTGTGGACGATCGGTGGACCCCTCAAAGGTCGACGCTGGTACCTTACGCTCGGGCACACGTATGATTTCCGGGACCGTGGCTTCGACAACTCGACGGTCCAGTTCGATCTCAGGAAGTACGTCAAACTCTCGCGGCGCATCGTACTCGCCGAGCGGTTCGTCACCCGCCACAGCTGGGGCGGGGACTTCCAGATCTACTATCTTGGCGGCCCGTGGGATTTTCGTGGATATGAGGTGCGAGAATTCGAAGGCCGCAGCACCTACCTGCTGAACAGTGAGATACGGTTTCCTTTAATTGACCGGTTCGCGCTGGGCCTTCCCATCGGCAACATAGAGTTCCCGATGTTCCGCGGCTCGCTGTTCTTCGACGTGGCCCGCGTCAACCGCTACATCTTCGATAGCGACTATGTGGGTTCCTTCGGTGGTGGCGTGGAACTCAACCTCGGGTACGCGCCGGTTTTTCGTGTTAACTTTACACGGGCGACCGATTTCGATACTATATCCTCGAAATTCAGGTACGAACTCTTCATCGGGTACAACTACTAGTTGTCCCATCCCTGACGTGACAGAAAGAGAGAGCCTCGATGCGGTGGTCGAAGGCGTACCTTCCGACGTATAAGGAAAGTCCGAGTGACGCGGAGATTCCCAGTCACAAACTCATGATGCGGGCGGGGCTCATCCGCAAGTTGACGGCGGGAGTCTATTCGTTCCTTCCGCTCGGGTGGCGTGTGCTGCACAAGATCGAACACATCGTGCGCGAGGAGATGGACCGGATCGGCTGTCAGGAAATCATGATGCCGATCCTTCATCCCTCGGAGCTGTACGAGGAAAGCGGACGGCTGAAGCACTTCGGTCCGGAACTCTTCACGCTGAAAGACCGCAGGGGACGTTTTTTTGCCCTCGGGCCGACGCACGAAGAGGTTGTGACGGATATTGCACGAGCCGAGATCAAGAGCTACCGGCAACTCCCCCAGACGCTCTACCAGATTCTGGTCAAGTTCCGGGACGAGATTCGCCCTCGATTCGGGGTCATGCGCGCGCGCGAGTTCATCATGAAGGACGCATACAGCTTTCACGAATCGCATGAGTCGCTCGCCGAGACCTACACGAACATGGCGGAAGCGTATCGCCGGACGCTCGACCGGTGCGGTCTGGAGAACGTCATGGTCGAGGCGGACGCGGGAAAGATCGGCGGCGACGTGAACCACGAGTTCGTTGTTTTTGCGGAGCACGGAGAGAGCGAAATACTGATTTGCAGCTGTGGATACGTCGCAAACTCCGAGCGCGCCGAGAGCCTTGGAAAACCGCTGGCCTCCAAAGAGAAAGTTCAGAAAAAGCCCGAACAGGTATCGACACCGAAAATGAAAACCGTCGAACAGGTGAGCAACTTCCTGGATGTCTCGCCAGCCCACCTGGTGAAAACGATGCTGTACAAGTCCGGTGATTCGATGGTTGCCGTGTTGATACCTGGCGAACGCACGCTGAACGAATCGAAGCTCTCAAAGGTTCTCGACGACCCATACGTGGAACCGCTCCGCGATGATGACATCAAGAAGCTGACTGGCGCCGAGGCCGGCTACGCCGGTCCGGTTGGATTGCCGGGCGACACGCGGATCATTGTGGACCCGACGCTCGACGAATACGATGGCATGATTGTCGGAGCAAACGCGACCGATGCGCACCTGCGAGGTGTAAAGATGGGGCGGGACTTTGAGGCGACGGAACGAGCCGACGTTATCGCCGCCGAAGAAGGTGACCGCTGCAAACGGTGCAGTGACCAGATCCTGCAACTGCGACGCGGCGTCGAGATGGGGCACATATTCAAGCTCGATACAAAGTACAGTAAAGCCATGAGCGCGACTTTTCTCGACAATGAGGGAAAAGAGCGGCACTTCATCATGGGTTGTTATGGGTTCGGCGTTTCGCGTGCTGTGGCGGCTGCCATCGAGGCTGATTACGACGACAAGGGGATCCGCTGGCCGAAGACGATTACACCGTTTCACGCGATCGTGTTGCCCGTGAAGATGAGCGATGCGGATACGATGATGGCCGCGGAGTCGATTTATGCGGAGTTACGGGAAGCGGGGTGGGATGTCCTGCTCGACGACCGTGACACGCGTGCCGGCGTCAAATTCAAGGACGCCGACCTGATCGGCATTCCGCTTCGCATCACGCTTGGCGAACGAAGCCTCAAAGAGGGCAAGGTCGAGATCTACCACCGCCGGGATGATCGCACCGAGCTGATCGATCGCGAGGGTGTGCTCGACTATGTCCGCGAGTTTTATTCGGCCTGATGCCCGCTAATGGACGAGAGTTCTCCGGAGCGAGCGGCTGCGTTGGGGTGGCCCCTCGTTTGCGTC
>JAPUJU010000130.1 GCA_027296025.1 bacterium | reverse complement strand
CATGCCCCAGTCGGACGGACGCCCGACGTATTCGATGCCGCTGTCGGCGTAGAGTGCGGGCACACCTTTTTTGGCGAACGGGAAATGGTCGGATCGGTAGTAGTAGCCCTTCTCGGGTTCGGCGTCGGGTCTCAGGTAACGCTCCTGGGACACGATTGCCTTCTCCAGGTACCGGTCGAGATCGGAATTCCCGAAACCGACAACAACCATATCACTCGTGCCACCCCACACGTTGAGCCCGTCGATATTGATCACAGCCACTGTTTTAGCCAGCGGGTAGAGCGGTTGTTCCGCGTAGTGATAGGCGCCGAGCAGCCCACTCTCTTCGGCGGTCGTATTGATAATCAGTATCGATCGTTTCAAATGACTCTTGTATGCGACAAACGCGCGAGCAATCTCGAGAGTCGCCGCCACGCCGCTCGCGTTGTCGAGGGCTCCGTTATAAATATCGTCACCGTCGACGGAATTCCCGCGGCCGAGATGATCCCAGTGCGCGGTGTAGATCACGTATTCGTCTTTGTATTGCGGGTCGTTGCCCTCGATTCGCGCGACGACGTTGTAGGAACGAATCTTCCTGAATTCGTTGCGCAGTGTCGTCGACGCCGTGATACCCATTGGAATCGGGCGAAAGGTTCTCGACAACGCGCGCTTGTACGCGACTGTCAGGCCCAGGCCCGCTTCCTCGAAGACCACAATGGCAGCCGGTTCGGTGATCCAGCTTTCCAGGTAGCAGCGGTCGCGGCCTTCGTCGGCGCGAACTACGTCGAACTGTTCACCGGACCACGAGTTCGATACGACTCCCCACGGGTACCCGGCGGCTGCCGTGTTGTGTATGATAATCGCGCCGGCCGCACCTTTCTTTGCGGCAATTTCAAACTTGTACGTCCACCGACCGTAATACGTCATGGCCTTGCCGCCGAACATTGTGGTGTCCGGAAGCGGCGGGTCGCCGACGAGCATGACGATGACTTTGCCCGTCACGTCCACATCCTTGTAGTCGTCCCACCCGTACTCGGGCGCGACGGTTCCGTATCCCACAAACACAAGTTCGGCGTCCTCGATCGTTGACTCCTCCTCCTGGCGCAGCGTCCATCCCATGAATTCGTCCAGGTATGTGAGCTTTTTCGTGCCACTTTTCGTCTTGAGCTCGAGCGTGGGCTGGTTGACGACGGTCGTACCGATCAAGGGAACCTCCTGGACGTACATTCCATTTGGATTGCCGGGCCGCAGGCCCATTCCGGAGTACGCTTCGGTCAGGTATGCTAGCGTGAGTTCCTCGCCGCGTGAACCAGGCGCCCGGCCTTCCAGTTCGTCGGAGGCGAGGTAGCGGATGTGTTTTTCCAGTGCAGCTTCGGAGATGTTCGGAGCAAGTTTCGTGAAATCGAGTGCCGCTCCCGTGCGCGATTTTGCCGCGTTGCCGCCGGACTCCCCCGAGCCACAGGCACAGAACACGAACGCTGAAAGCGCACAAAGGGCTACGTTAAAACGTGTTTTCATGACGTACGTTCCTTTGGATAGTTTGACGACCTTACGCCGCGAGTATAAGGCGGTTCAGGGAAGTGAGTCAACACCATCGGATGTTGTCGGCACGGGCGCGTTCTGATATGTTCCGGCACGGTAACGTCGCATGGCTTCCACCGCCACATCAACGATGCAGGACTGCAAACCGGACGATATTCGTGTGTTGTACGAGGACAACCACCTGCTCGGTGTCTTCAAGCCTGCGCGCGTTCTCGTTCAGGGAGATAAGACCGGCGACGAGACGTTACTCGACAAGGCGAAACGGTACCTCAAAAGAAAACACAAGAAGCCCGGCAACGTCTTTCTGGGACTCATCCATCGGCTCGACCGCCCGGTATCAGGAGTAGTCATGTTCGCGCGGACATCGAAAGCAGCCTCGCGCCTCGCGGAGGGGTTCCGTCTCCGGCGCGTGGAGAAGAGCTACCTCGCTATTGTTCACGGCCTTGTCGAGCCCGAATCCGGCGAGCTCGAAGCGTTCGTTGAACGGGACCATAACCGCTCGCGCGTTTCGAAGGCCGGGTCGGCGAAGGGGAAAAAGGCGCTCCTGTCCTACCGTGTGCTGGCGACCGACGGTGACCGAACGCTTCTGCACGTGCTGCCGGTAACCGGCCGGCATCACCAGATTCGTGTTCAGCTCGCCGATGCGGGATACCCCGTTGTTGGGGACGTGAAATACGGAGCGAAAACGCCGCTTTCGGACAAAAGTATTGCGTTGCACGCCGAAGAACTCGTCATCGAACACCCCACGCGCGATATGGAAGTGGTCCTTGCAGCGCCGCCGGTCATGACCGGCCCCTGGAAGGCCTTTCGGGCTACCATCGAAAGTCGTTTTCAATCAGGTGAATAATCGCGCCGTGGCGAACCCCGGCGGAGTTGAACAGTGCGACGCGCTTTCCGCATCCGCGCATGAACTCGAGAAGTATGGCGAGCCCTGCGTAGATGATGTCGGCACGGTCGGGCTCCAGACCGTGCAGCTGCTTGCGCCTCGAGAGAGTCATGGTCACGCACCGGTCCCGGAGCGCCTCGATGGCCCCACGCTGGATGCCGTGACACGATTGACGGCCCGACTCACGAGGCCTCGGGGTAAGCATCCGCACCGCGGTTCCGACACTGCCTCCCGAGACGATGAGGTCCATCCGTACCGCTCCGATGCCGGCGATGCCGGCGCGGGCCAGCGCAGACGACACTGTCTTTTGGACCGCGGCATTCAACTGCGTCGTTTCGTTCTTTGACGGCGGGTCCGAAGCGATGAATCGTTCCGTCAGGTGCAGCGCGCCGAGGGAATACGAACGCGCGTGAAGAACGCGGCGGTGGTGTACGACGGCAAGTTCGGTCGACCCGCCGCCGATATCGACGAGCACGCTGTACGGTTTGGTGAGGCGAAGATTCCGCCGTGCGCTCAGCCAGGCGAAGCGCGCTTCCCTCTTTCCCGAGAGAATATGGAGTTTTGTTCCGAGTGCGCGCTCAAGTGTATGAATCACGTATGGGGCGTTCCGCGCTTTTCGAAGTGCATAAGTCGCAAAAGCAAAGAGGGCGGTGCGATCGTCCGTCGACGCGCGAAAGCGGCGGATCGACTCCGATGTGGCGTCGATCGCCTCGCGCGAGACGCCGCCGCCGGTGAAGAGCCCGCCGCCGAGTCGTGTGGTCGCTTTCGAGAAGCCCGTCTCCTCGAAGCCCGACCCGGCAAGCCGAACGGTGACGAACTTCGTGGTGTTCGTTCCGATATCGACGAGGGCGAGTCGGGTTGGGGTCGGCATCATTGCTCCGCTTGCAGTCGGCGGATTTCGTCGGAAAGCGCTACGTCCTCCGGATTGAGCGCGAGTGCCTGTTGAAGGAACTTCACAGCGCGCGCATTGTCTCCGACCGCCGCGTATGCGGATCCGATTCCACGCAGCGCGTCGACATCGTTTGGTGCAACAGCCAGGGCGCCCGCGTATGCATCGATCGCCGCCTCGTTACTCCCTCCGCGGAGGTAGCACTCGCCCAGGCACGTTTTCGCGATTACGGCGAAGCGATCGGTGCCGCCGACCTGACGCAGATAGGGAATAGCGCGACCGCACATCCCTTTCCCCCACAACAGCCGGCCGAGATTGTAGGTTACATTTCGCGAGATCACCCGAAACCCGGTCGACGGGTAGAGGCGGTCTATCTCGAGTGCCTTCTCGTATTCCCGGATGGCGGCATCGGTGTCTCCCATTTTGCGGTACGCGTTGCCAAGCGTGTAGCGGGGGATCGAGAGGACGTGTATTTTGTTTTCCGGGAAATGCACGAAGTCAAAATTGATGGCGAGCGCCGTCGCGGCGAGGAGGCCGAGCGCTGTGAACGTGCCTGTTCCTGGATTGCGCAGCACGTGTATCAGTTGAAAGATCATGTACGCTGCAAAAATGATCAGCACGGGAACCATGGGCAACCGGAAGCGCGCGTTCACGAAAAAAGCGACCACACCGACCATGTATGCCATCAGGAAAAGTTGCAGCAGCCACACCTCCGGGCGCCTTCGCCACAATAGGATACCGCCCGCGAGTCCGAGTGGCGCGATAAGCCAGAAGCCAACGAGCGGGAACTTGCCCATTCCCGAAAGGTGCCAGAAAAAATAGATCGATTTGTTATTCGACCGCTCGCCACCCGCCCAGAACAGGTAGAACTTCCGGCCGAAGAGCGACAACGATTTGCCGGGCGAGCCGAATATGAATTCCGCACCTTCGCGAAAGTAGTGATTCGATACTTCGGACGGTTTGAGCGGGCGTCCGGCTGCCTGCTCGGCCATCGCGATCGCGTCCTCGTAGCCGCCCCACCAGTCCCATCGCGTGCCCGGAACAACCGCCGTTGAGCCGTCAGACTCCGGGTTGTTGCCGATGTAGAAGTTCACCCCGCCCTGGGAGGCGATCGGAACGACGTCGCGTCCGACAACATAGTTGCGAACGAGAACCGGTGTGATGACGATTGTGACGCCCAGCCACACCCAGAATGTTTTCGTTGCCCAGGATCGGTACCCCCGCGCGGTTGCTTTGTGTGAATAAACGAGCGGTAACACGAGAAGAAAAATCAGGATGCTCGGCCGCGCCAGGGCCGAAAGGCCGATGGCCGCGCCGCTTGCCAGCAGTATCGAAACCCCGGTTTGCTTCAGCGACCTTGCGAGAAGAACGAGCGCAACCAGATCGAGAAGTACGATCAGGGTCACGATAAGCAGGTCGCCTTCGAAGTAGACAAACGTCCAGTAGCACGCGGCGAGTAGCCCGGCAAGCAGGGCGATTCGAGGTATGAATACGCTGCGCGCCAGCAGGTAAATCAGGGCGGCGCTCAACGATCCCAGAACGTGTTGCACGAACACAGCGAAACTGATACTCGACGCGCTCAGTTTGTAGAGGAAGGCGAGAAAGTATGGATACAGGGGGGCACGGAAAAACACCTCGTCCCCCCAAAAGCTCACGGTGAGAATCTCCCTGGCCCACTGGTGATGGTAGAGCCCATCCATGATCGGATAGAAAAAGACCGGGTTTTGGGCACGGTTGAGAAAAAAGAAAATCAGACGGACTGCGAACGCGACGCAGAACACGATGACGAGATTGCGTACGTCGCGGCGCTCCAGCGCCGCCGACTTTGCAAACGGTTCAAATGGACTCGCGAGGCTCGCCCGGGGATAGGTTTTCTTTCGGGGTCGTTTTGGCATGGCACCGACTCAACGAATCACGCTTAACGCGCGCCAACGGGACTCGATTTCCGGGTCGCCCGGAAACTGCTCCCTCAGTTTTGACAACACATCGCGAGCAAGCGGAATTTGTCCGGATTCGGCAAAGAGTCGTGCCATCGCCATGTGCGCTTCGCGCTGGAACACGTGGTTCTGCCCCGCGGCCTGGTAGTGAGGAATAGCCTCTCCGAATCGCTTCTGAAGTTCGTATGTTTTCGCCAGTTCCAGATGCGCGAACGCATTGCTCCCGCTTTCGAGTATGCCCGAGAGAATCTCCTCGGATCGGTCCAGATCTCCGGCCTCGCGAAGCGCACCGGCGAGCCCGATCCGCGCCTTCAGTTCGCCGGATGCCGACTCCAGAATACCCTGATACACCCGTATCGCCTCGGCGGGCCTCGCGACCTTCACATAGCTGTCGGCGAGCAGATAGCGGGCTTCTATCGATCGCGAATCGGAACCCTGCGTTCGGCCGAGTACGCGGATAGCATCCTGATAAAGACCACGTATCCAGTACAAAGAGCCGAGCTGGTACTCGACGCTGCCGGCGATCTGAGCATAGCCGCGTGTCGGATAGCGTTCATTGGTCCGGTATGCGGCTTCGAATTCATCGATCGCGCGATCGGTGTCATCCGTCACCAGGTAAGCATTGCCGAGTTCGTAGTGAGACACCGCAATGTCGAACGCGCGGACCCCGCGCTGTGTAACGAAGTCGTAGTCAACGATCACCACGCACAGGGCCAGGCCAACGATCGCTTTCAGCACCTCGGAGCTCCTCGCTCGAATCGCCCGAACCATATACATGACGGCCCCCGACGAAAAGAGAATCAGAACGGGGACCACCGGGAGGCGAAACCGCGCGTTCACAAAAAATACGACAACCCCAAGCCTATCGGCTCCCACGAACACATAGAGTAACGCGAGTTCTTTACGTCGGTGCCAGAAAAGAAACCCACCGAGAAGGGCCAGCG
>JAPUJU010000013.1 GCA_027296025.1 bacterium | reverse complement strand
AACACCTGCTGCGTGCGCTCACCGACGTGCACGAGGATCACATCGCCGCCGGCTTCCCGGACGGTCTTGTACCCGCGGATCAGAATTCCGATGCCGGTACTCGCGATCCAGTCAACCTCTTTGAGGTTGATGACCACATGGATCTTGCCTTCTTTGGTCAACCCTTTGAACATATCGCGAAAATCTTCCGCCTCCGGGCCGCCCATCAACTTGCCTTTGAGTTCGACGACGACTGTGCTTTCCATGCCGTCAACATTTCGGTGACTGAACTTCAACGGTTACCTCCTGTGTCCGTTATGTGCAACGTCTCCAGTACCCGGCGCATGTCCCCCGGAATCGCAACTTGGAAACTCAAGCGATGCCCCGATGCCGGATGCGCAAAGGAAAGTCTGGTGGCATGGAGGGCGTGGCGTTGCATCGTTTTCTGGAGCATGAGTATTCGTGAGCGCACACCCGTATTCGAAGAAAGTCTCCGGTTTCGGCGCGCACCATATACCATGTCACCCAGAACCGGATGTGAAATGCTCGAAAGATGCACTCGAATCTGATGAGTTCTACCCGTCAGCGTAAGGATGCGAATATAGTCGAAATGGGTGAAACTGTCTACTACAAACACTTCGGTCAGGGCGGGGCGCCCGCCCTTCGGGACGACCGTCATTTTCTGGCGGTGCACGGGGTGACGGGCGATCTCCGAATCAATCGTCCGGTGGGCCATTCCGAGGTTTCCCCACGCAATGGCGTGGTAGGTTTTCTCCATCCTGCGCTCCTTGATCTCTCCGGCGAGCCCCCGGTACGCCGCATCCGTCTTTGCCATCACCATTACACCGGACGTGTCCTTGTCCAGGCGGTGAACGATGCCCGGACGGTCCTCACCGCCGAGCAACGACAGAGTGCAACCGAGGCCGAGCACAGCGTTGACGAGTGTCCCCTCCCGGTTACCGTGCGCGGGATGGACCACCATTCCGGCGGGTTTGTTCACGACGAGGATATCGTCGTCTTCGAACACGATGTTGATTGGAATCTGCTCCGGGGCGGGTGCCGCTCGAACGTTTTCGGGTGGAAGCTCGACCTGAATCGACTCTCCCTCGCTCACTTTATAGTGGTGCGTGCGGCGAACCTCGTCGACGAGGACGCAGCCCTCCTCGTTCAGTTTCTGAATCTGGTTTCGAGAGCAGGAATCGATATGGGCAGCGCAGAAGACGTCCAACCGTAACCCGTCGTCAGTCGGGCTCACCTGTAGCGTCAGGCGCGGATTCTTCGGGTTCTGGCTCTGCTTCACGGGATCGAGAAATACTCAGAATGAGAAGGATGCCACCGACCGTCACGGCGGAGTCAGCAATATTATAGACGGGCCAGCGATGGGCTCCTATCCCCATATCGATGAAATCGATCACCTCACCGGGATAAAGACGGTCCACGAGGTTGCCAAGCGCCCCCCCCAGAATCGCCCCGAGCAGGACGCTTCGCCAGCGATCCTGCGAAGCCACCCTCTGGGCGATAAGGATAACAAAGATCGTCGCCGCAATGCTCATGGCGACGAGGAACACCCGCCCTTCCTGAAAAATGCCGAATGCGGCGCCCGAGTTTTTAACCAGGGTGATTCGCAACCAGTCCCCGATTACCTGGTAATTGGCACCGGCGTTCCAGAAAATTTGTTTGGTGAGCTGGTCGAGGGTCAGGACGATCAGAACAGGTAAGAGAAAAAAACCCTCTAGCTTTTGTGCAGCTTCTCGAGCTTTGATTTGCATTCGATGCAGAGCCTCGCTGGAAGAAACGCCTCGAGACGTTTGACCGGAATTTTACTTCCGCACTCCTCGCAGCTGCCATAGGTTCCGACTTCGATTCGCTTGAGCGCGTCATCCAGCTGGCCCAGGTAGTCATTACCCTTGCTTGCGTGAAGAAATGCCTGCTCCTGCTCCATCACGTCGCTGCCGATGTCGGCCATGTGATTGGAGTATGCGTGGCCAGCGCTGGTCTGGTCGGAACGGTCGGAAATCTCGCTTTCGATGACGCCCAGTTTATCGTGGACAAGTCTGCGCTCTGCTTCGATGAGTTTCCTGTACCGGGCGAGGTCTCGCTTGTTCATACTATCCTCTTAAACAGCCTACAGTTAACAGGAGAAAAATCGTGGACAAGGTACAATTGTCCGAATCCGTTGTCAATCAGATTCTCCGAATCCACAGTCGAACCGTATCGTCGTCGACCGTCAGCTCGGTCGCGTCCGTCCAGTCCTGTTCTGCCCGATCGGCGCTCTCGGCAAGGGTCTCACTTTGAATGAGGGCGCCATGGGATTCGAAGACGTCATCCGCCGTCTTTCCCCCATCGTAGCAAATCACGATCCGGTCACTCACGTCGTATCCGGCTTTTTTCCTGAGGTTTTGCAGACGATTGACGATCTCGCGGGCAATTCCCTCGAGGCGCAGCGGCCCGTCGATCTTCAGGTTGAGCGCCACGGTCACACCGCGCTCGGTCCAGGCCCCGTAGGGTTCCTGGCCCTCCACGGTGACGGACATTTCATCGCGGCCGAGCGTTATCGTCTCACCGGAGAGCTCCGCCGTTGCTTCACCCGTCCGGTTGAAGTCGGCGAGCGCCTCCCCGGGGAGCGCCTTGATCGCCGCGGCAACTTCCGGGACGCGCTTTCCAAATCGTTTGCCCAGTACGGGAAAGGCCGGCTTCGCCTTGAGAGTCACGACGCTGGTCGGATCGTCAATGAGCCTCAACTCTTTCACGTGCAGTTCGTCAAGAACGATGTCGAGAACGGCTTCGTCTGCAACGAGCTTTTTCGACCGGTCACCGTTGTCGTGAATCAGCATCTCGGCAAGCGGCTGGCGGATCTTGATACCCGCCTCGTTGCGCACCGTGCGACCGAGCGAAGAGACGGTCAACGCCGTCTCCATCAGCGACTCGAGCTCGCGGTCGATGAGCGCAGTATCGCTTTGTGGAAAATCTTCCAGGTGCACGCTCGCCCCGTCGCCCGGCGCCTCGTGCAGCGCCTGGTAGATTTCCTCCGCAACGAACGGCACGAACGGAGCGAGCAATCGCACCGTCCCGGACAGGACCGTGTAGAGGGTGTTGTAGGCGCCGATCTTGTCCGGTCCCATTTTGCCTTTCCAGAAACGGCGGCGCGATCGTCGAATGTACCAGTTGCTCAGCTCGTCGATCACGAAGGCCTGCAGCGTACGTGCGGCACGGGTCATGTCGTAGCCGTCCAGCTGGGTGGTCACGTTCGCAACGGTACTGTGGTAGCGCGAGAGTATCCAGCGGTCGAGCAGGCTCAGCTCCCCGGCATCACCTCCCGGCTCGAAGTCGTCGACTGACGCGTACATCGTGAAGAACGAGTAGACATTTCGAAGCGTACCGAGGATTTTCTGCGACGCTTCCGTCACACCCTTGCTGTCGAAGCGCGTCGGAAGCCACGGGGGGCTGTTGGAAATCAGGTACCAGCGCACTGCGTCCGCGCCTTCCGTGTTCAACAGATCCCACGGGTCGACTACGTTGCCCTTCGACTTCGACATTTTCTGGCCCTTTTTGTCCAGAATCAGATCTGTCACGACACAGTTCTTGTAGGCGGACTCGCCTTTCAAAAAGATGGAAATCACGAGCAGCGAGTAGAACCATCCTCGCGACTGGTCGATCCCCTCGCAGATATAGTCCGCGGGGAACTGGTCTTCGAACGTGCCACTCGTGTCGAACGGGTGATGATACTGCGCGAACGGCATGCTGCCCGAGTCGAACCACGCATCGATCACCTCCGCGACCCGTGTCATCTTTCCCTTGCATTTCGTGCACTTCAATTCGTACTCGTCGACCTGCGGACGGTGCAAATCCAGCTCGTCGTCGCCCGGGATGCTCGAACCGCCCAGCTCTCGCAGCTCTTCGATGCTCCCGACCGCGTGTCGCTGCCCACACTCATCG
>JAPUJU010000129.1 GCA_027296025.1 bacterium | reverse complement strand
GAGATGGAAGAGGCAAGCGCCGAGCTTGTCAACGAACTCGTAGAGATCGAAGTACGCGAGAGCTAATACGGAATGAGAAAACTCAGCAGGAGCAGGGCGACGCAGGAAGTTTCGGCAGCATCGATGTCGGATATTGCGTTTCTGCTGCTGATTTTCTTTCTCGTAACCACGATTTTCGCCCTCGAAGAGGGCATACCGCTCGTACTTCCCGGCAAGCAATCGACGACGACGAAGGTCAAGCGCGACAACCTTCTCGTTATCGAGGCCCACCCAAACGGGTCAATCATGATCAAGAAAGAGGTCGTCGGGCTCAGGCGCTTACGGAACATGATCGAGCGCAAGCTGATCGAAAAGCCGAAACTCATCGTCGTGATCGAGTCGCACCCGGATAGCGACTACGGCCTGATGGTCGACATTCTCGACGAACTGCGGCTGGCCAACGCGCGAAGGATCTCTCTTAAAACAATGAAAGTAGCAAGAGGTCGCTGACACGATGAAATTCGGGCGCGATTCTAAAGTAGAAAACACCGTACCGACATCGTCGATGGCGGATATCGCCTTCCTTTTGTTGATTTTCTTCATGGTGACAACTATCTTCAAGATGGAAGACGGTTTGAGCGTGAAGCTGCCGCGAGTTGAAACAGGTGTCAAACAAAAGCGTGATCAGACCATGCGGATCTGGATCGATCGGGTTGGCAACATCTCCATCCAGGACAAACTGGTCGAGATCGACCAGATTCAGGACATCATCACCACTATGTTGTCGGGGAATCCGACGCTGATTGTCGCGTTCAACGCGGATCACCGAACGGCGAACGGAATTGTCGCCGACGTGATGGAGGAACTGAAGAAGGCCAATGCCGTGAGGGTATCATTCACCAGTGACCCGGAAAAGGCGAGCGGATAACGATGACACACGTCGCAAGCGTAGCAGACGACCACCTCGCGAGCGTTCCAGTCGCGAACAAGGATTTCAAAGGCCGCTACGGAAGTTATATCCGCAAGGCTATGTATGGTGCGCTGTTTCTGCACGTGGCGCTGTTCGTCCTGTCACCTCCGTTCACATTTAAGCCGTACCAGCTCAAGGACGAACAATTCGAAGTCGTCGACGTTCCCGACAATATTGAGATCCCACCTCCGCCCAAAGAAATTCAGATGTCGTCCGTGCCGGTCGAAGCGGCCGCCGATGAGGATGCGGATACCGAAGACATGCCCGAGACAACGTTTGATGATTTCGACAAAATGCCTCCGCCACCACCACCGGGTGGCGGCGGTGGTGGTGTCTTTCTCGCGTTTGACGAGCCACCGGTTCTGTTGCACTTCGAAACGCCGCTCTATCCCGAACTGGCGCGTGAAGCGGGAATCGAAGGCACCGTCCGGATCAAGGTGCTCGTTATGACGGACGGGAAAGTCGGGAGCGTCGAGCTGATGAGCTCCGACGTGACCCCGGCCATGGAAAAAACTGCTCTGAACGCAGCCCGTAGATGCAGGTTCAAGCCGGCGAAGCAACGGACGCAGCCGGTGAAGGCACACGTCGTGATTCCGTTCAACTTCCGCCTGCACTAGCCTCCATCCGTGAGACTCTGCCTTGAGGAGCGCTCCCGCTCCACACTGCCCGCTTCACGGCGCCTGCCGACAATGCGCTCACTCCACATTGCCCACTTCGCTCGGCTAACCGCCTCCGGCGGTGGATCCTCGCTCGTTCCTGCAAAGTTCCGTTCGCGCGTCATCCGGCAGGCTTGTCGCTTGCGGCGGATCCTCACTCGCTCCTGCAGAGTTACGCTCGTACCCCCCCCCTCGGGCGATGCAGGACGTTTTTGCTTCACCCGGCCCTTCCCAACCTCTATAATTGCAACAAATTCTGAGGCCTTTCGTACGTTTCTCTATAACTCACAAACGGCCGTAACTTTGGGACTATTCTCGCGGGAAGGTGGGTCAATGAAAAAGTGTATTCTCCTCCTCGCTGCACTGGCGATGGCCGCGGTGGTGTTACCGCGGGTCGCATTCGCCCAGCGGGTGCTCAGCCTCAATGAGTGTCTCGACATCGGCATAGAGCGGTCGACAATGGTCGGGTCGTTCCGGCAGAACCTCCAGTCGTCACGCCAGGACGTGCTGCGGAACTACGGTGGTTTTCTACCCGACCTGACCTTCAGTATGTATGCGGGCCGAAACTTTGTCGGGCCGAGCCAATCGGTTTTTGTGGACGTTCAGGGTCGTGCGATCGATCAGACGGGCTTCGACCACGAACAGTATTCGTTCTCACTGAACTCAAACATGACTCTTTTCGACTGGGGTTCGAGTGTCCACGCGCTGAACACCTCGAAGAGAATCGCTCAGGCTTCCGAGCACGATCTTCAGTACCAGAAAGACATCGTGATCGCCCTTGTGATCCGCGAGTATTACAATTTTGTCCGTCGAAAGAACCTGCGCGTGGTTCAAGAGAAAGCCGTCACCGCGGCGCAGCGCAACCTTGACCAGGTCGAAGCGTTTTTTCGAATTGGTTCAAATACACGCGCCGATGTGCTGCAGGCGCGGGTTCGACTGGGCAACACCCAGCTCGAACTGATCACCGCAACCAACAGGCAGGAGCTCGCAAAGGCTACCCTGGCCACGCGGCTCAACTGGCCGCTGGGCGAGGACTTCGATGTCGCTGCTTCGCTCGATAACGCGCCGATCAGTCCCAATTTCGAGGAAGAAGTCGAGTACATGCTCGGCCACCGGTCCGATCTGATGGCGAGCCGCCGGCGCGTGCAGGCCGCGGGATACAATGTCGAGTCGGTGGAGAACGCCCGGTTTCCAACTATCGCCGCTGCGATCCGGTATTCGTGGAACAACCGTGCCTTCCCGGAGAACGCGAACTTCTTCCGGAACAACTACTCGTGGAGCGTCGGAGTCTTCCTGAACTACAATTTGTTCGACAGGTTCGGCACGAAGTCATCCATTATTAATGCCCAGACCCAGCGGCGGATTTCCGAGTACAATCTCCAGCAGGCCAAGCTGGACGCGATCCTCGAGGTAAAGCGACTCTTCCTGCTGTTGAAAGAGGGCCAGGAGCGCACCCGGGTCTCCGAAGGGCAGGTCACCCAGGCGGAAGAAAACGTCCGTCTCGCGAATGAACGTTACCGCGTGGGGGCCGGAACGATTCTGGAGACCATCGAGGCCGCTTCACAACTTCAGGCCGCGCAGGGTTCGCTTATCGAAGCCAAGATAGACTACCTTGTCGCCAAGGCCGATCTGCTCCGCGCGACAGGACGGAAGGTCGCGGTGGAATAGCCCGCGCAGTTTCTGTTACCATCGGGCTACCCGAACACCGTTTGGCGGTTCACGATGCTCATCCACATGCGCGGCATACAGAAGTACTTCGAGATGGGCAGGGAAACGATTCGTGCCGTCGACGGTGTGGATTTCGACGTCGAAGAAAACGAGTTTCTCGCGCTGATGGGCGCTTCGGGTTCCGGCAAGACCACCCTCATGAACATTATTGGCTGTCTCGACAGCCCGACCACCGGTTACTACGAACTTCGCGGTAAGGATGTCACGAAGATGGTTGACTCCGAGCTCGCGCGGGTTCGAAATCAGGAAATTGGATTCGTTTTCCAGACCTTCAATCTCCTTCCTCGCGCCACCGCGTTCAAGAATGTCGAACTCCCGTTGATCTATGCCGGGCTTGGATCAACGGAGCGCACGAAACGTGTGGAGGAGTCTCTCGCTTCGGTGAGCCTCACAGACCGGATGAAGCACCGCCCGACGGAGCTTTCCGGGGGGCAGCGGCAGCGCGTCGCGATCGCGCGGGCGTTGGTGAACAGGCCGTCGATCATTCTGGCCGATGAGCCTACGGGGAACCTGGACAGCAAAACGAGCAGGGAAATCATGGACGTCTTTTCCTTGCTTCACGAGCAGGGGCATACGATTATCGTGGTCACCCACGAAGCGGACATCGCGGCCTACACGAAGAGAATCATACGTCTGCGGGACGGCAAGGTGGAATCTGACCGCCGGCTTCAGAAAGCGTAGGAGAGTTCGAAGGGGGGGACGTCTTGAAGAAGGCGCTCATTGCCATCGGTGTTGTTGTCGTTATCGGTATCTTTGTCGTCTTGAACCTGACCAGGGAAGGTTCACGTGTCGAGGTGCGCGTCGTCGAAGTGCAATCCGGTGACATCATAAAATACGTGACCGCTTCAGGGCGCATCCAACCAACACGTCAGGTCAAAGTCAGCGCCTCCGCGATCGGCAAGATAACGAGGCTCAACATCAAGGAGGGCGATTACGTAGAAAAAGGCGATTTTCTTCTTCAAATCGATCCGATCGCCTACCAATCCGCCGTCGACCAACTCAAGGCGTCTATTCGGGCGGCCGAAGCGACCGTCGAGATGGAAAGAATAAACCTCCGCAAGGCGGAGTTGGATCTCGAGCGAACGACGAAGCTTTATTCCCAGAATCTTGTCTCCGAAGAGGAGCTCCGCAACAAGAGCCTCGACGTCGATGAGAACAAAGCCCGGAAACGTTCGTCCGAGGAGACCCTGGCCCGCCACGTGGCCAACCTCAAGAAAGCGTCGCACGACCTGAGCCAAGTGCACATCACTGCTGATATGACCGGGATTATTACCGAGCTCAATGTCGAAGAGGGTGAGAGCGCGATTATGGGGACACTCAACAATCCCGGCACGGTGCTGTTGACGATTGCAGACCTCGACGAAATCGAGGCAGAGATCCAGGTCGATGAAACGGAGATCGTATTCATCGAAGTTGGACAGGTGGCGATCGTCTCCCTGGACGCGTACCCGGACAGCTCCTTTGCCGGCGTGGTGACGGAAGTCGGTAACAGCGCTATACGAACACGGGTCGGGATGGGCCAGTCGTCGGTCGACTTTAAGGTCGTCGTGTCCGTGAGGGATCGGATTCCGAACGTGCGCCCGGGTCTTTCAACAAGTGTTCGCATCAAGGTCGCCGAGGAAAAGGGAGTGTTGTCGATTCCGATTCAGTGCGTCACCGTGCGAACCGCCGGAGACCTCACCTTAACGGAGGGTGAGACGGCGGAAGACGACGAAGACATCGAAGGCGTATTTGTCGTGGAAGACGGGGTCGTACGCTTTGCCCGCGTCCGGATCGGTATTGCGGGAAGCAGTCAGTTTCACGTACTCGACGGGTTGAGTGAGGAGGACGAAGTTGTGAGCGGGCCGTTCAAGGCCATCAACGATCTTCGCGACGGTGACCTCGTCAAAGTGACGAAGCCCTCCACCTAGGCCTGGGGCAACCATTGCGGCTCATCATCGAAGGCATCAAGATCGCCTGGGGTGCGCTGGTCACCAACAAACTGCGCACCTTCCTTACCCTGTTGGGCAACATAGTCGGCATCATGTCCGTCATCGCCGTTGCGTCTCTGCTGCGCGGGATCGACCGGTACGCGCGTGAAACAGTCGCCGAAGAGGGCAGCAACGTGTTCAAGATCGAGCGATTCAATCAGCTCGAATCGATTATCGACTTCGACAACTTCCTCTACGCTCTGAAACACAATCCCCCCATCCGCCGCTCCGATGTGACCGCGCTCAGGTCGAGCCTGAAGATTCCCCAGTACGTGAGCGCATCTGCGACGACGGGCATTGACGTCACGTACGGTGCCAGGAAAGCCCGCGCGATCCGGGTGAGAGGAAGCGACGAGCTATACCCGTTTCTGGACAACATCGACGTGCGCATCGGGCGCAACCTGAATCGCATCGATGTGCGGACCAACGCGGCCGTCGCCGTGATCGGTTGGGAGGTCTATACGGCGCTCATCGAGCCGGCGGAACCCGTCGGACGTTTCGTGAAACTCGGGCCCCGTCACTTCGAGATAGTCGGAGTTGCGGAGGAGAAAGGATCCATCCTCGGCCGAAGCCAGGACCGTTTCCTCATAATCCCGATAGGCGCCTACCAGAAGTTGTTCGGGTCGGAGCAGTCGATTGACATTCGGATCAAGACGGCCGATGTGATTGACCTCGAGCCTGCAATAGAGGAAGCGCGCTTCGCGATGCGGACCCGCCACCATCTCAGGCCCGGAGAAAAGGACGACTTCCATGTCTCGACCAGCGCGCAACTGGTCAACCTCTGGCGAAAGATCAGCGGCGGAATCATGATGTCGTTATTCGTTGTCGTCGGGATCTCCATGGTGGTCGGCGGAATCGTCCTGATGAATACGATGCTGGTTGCGGTAACCGAGCGAACCCGCGAAATCGGGATTCGGAAAGCGCTCGGTGCCCGGCGACGCGACATTGTCTGGCAGTTTCTCGTCGAGTCGGCGACCCTGTCTCTTTTCGGCGGACTGTTCGGTATGTTCATCGGTTTCCTAATCGCGCTTCTCGTCTCAGCCGTGACACCGCTCCCCTACTCGTTCGATGGGACGGTCTTAGCCCTCGCGTTTATCATGACCGTGACGGTAGGGCTCGTGTTCGGTACGTACCCGGCCATGCGTGCGGCAATGTTGAACCCGGTCGACGCGTTGCGTGACGAACGCTGACGTGTGTTATAGTTGGTGTGTGAAAAACTATGGCTGGCGATAGACCCAATATGTTCGGCGAAAACCTCCGGCAGGCGCTCGGGATCATCCAGGCACACCGGCTGCGCTCGGGGCTTTTGATTCTGGGCGTTGCGATCGGGATCACGACCATCCTCGCCATGGTGACGGTGATGTCCGGACTGGTCAGGAAAATCAACCGGGATCTCGAGGCTTCATCGAAACCCTATTTGTTCGTGACGCGCTTCGACTTTTTTGTGAGTGGGGACAAAGATGAAGAGCTTTTTCGCCGGCAGAAATTCAAGCCGAAGGACGCCGACCTCATTCGAAGAAGCGTTCCCGCGGCGGACAGGGTGACGTACTTCATCACGCAGAACCAGTCCAACTTCGTCCTCTACTACCAGGGCGAGCACACACCTCAACTCGAGTTGGACGGCGCGAGCCACACGTTTCCGGAGATGTTTTCTTTCCCGCTCGAGCACGGGCGTCATTTCAGCCGGATCGAGGTTGAACGGAGAGAGCGAGTCGTAACACTCGGTTACGGGCCGGCGCGGGACCTGTTCGGGCTGGCGAATCCCATCGGCAAATACGTTTCGATCAACGGCCAGAAATACCGGGTGATCGGGACATTCGCGAACCGCGAGCATTTCGTCGGGTCGATTTCGAACAACTTTGCGGTCATACCATACAGTTCATACCACAAGGACTTTCAAACCGATCTGGACGATCCCAGCCTCGCGATCAACGCTCGTGACGGGTACACGCTCGAAGAGCTCGAGGAGCAGGTGACCGACGTGCTTCGCATCGCGCGCGGAGTGAAGCCGGGCGA
>JAPUJU010000128.1 GCA_027296025.1 bacterium | reverse complement strand
AGATCCGAGCGATCGCGGACAGCATCGCGGCCGGCGGTGAGACGGGAATGGACCTGGCTGTCGAGCTCGCGGAGTGGGTCAACCGGTATATCGCCGAGAAGACGTTTTCTCAGGGATTCGGATCCGCGCTCGATGTGCTGTATAGCCGAGAAGGAGACTGCACGGAACATTCGGTCCTCCTTGCGTCGGTGCTTCGCGCGAGCGATCTTCCCGCGAGAGTCGCGAGCGGGCTGGCGTATTCAAACGGTCAGCTGGTCGGGCATATGTGGACCGAAGTGTACGTCGACCGGTGGGTCACTCTGGACGCGCTTGATCTCAGCACCGCCCCGATACGAATTCGCCTCAGCGTTTCCAGAAACCAGCGCGCACTCGGAGAAACCGATACCGCGAACGCATACAGTCTCGTTGCCGGAATGAAGGCGTTTGTGCGGAGTCACCGGCCTCGGCCGCAATAAAGCGGCTTGTTCTTGCCCTGTCGTTTTTGTACAGTCAATCGCGCAGCACTGGCCTTGTCCAATAATCCGATCTGATACCGGAGGTATCGACTGCATGGCGCACGTAGAACACTCCATGTTCCGGGAGTATGACATCCGGGGACGAGTCAACGACGACGAGCTGAATCCCCACAGCGGCGAACTCATCGGCAAGGGATATGGAACGTTTCTGAACAAACGCGGTATTAGTGACGTCGTTGTCGCGTACGATAGCCGCATCGGGTCAAAAAAGGTCAAGGAGGGTTTCGTCAAAGGACTGCTTTCCACCGGGCGCAACGTTGTTGACATCGGCCTGGGCCTGACGCCGATGATGTACTGGTCGCAGTACCACTTCAAAATCAAGGGTGGCGCGATGGTGACCGGGAGTCACAACCCCAAGGAATGGACCGGCCTCAAACTCGCGTCAGGATTTTCATACACGCTTATCGGAAGTGAAATAAGGGAGATTCTTTCCTGCGTCGAGAATGAAGATTTTGCAACAGGGGCAGGAACACTGCGCGAAGAGTCAGTGTTCGATGCGTACAAGAAAGACCTTTCCTCCCGGGTCAAGATCGAGCGGCCGTTGAAAGTGGTGCTCGACGCCGGGAACGGTACTGCGGGCGCATTCGGGCCGGCCGTGTTGCGCGACGCCGGCCTCGAAGTCATCGAGCAGTTCTGCGATCTGGATCCGGAGTTTCCGAATCATGAGCCCGATCCGGCGCTCAAGGAAACGGTTGAAATTCTCGGCGAGCGTGTCCGCAAAGAGAGGGCCGATATCGGATTCGGCCTAGACGGCGATGGTGACAGGATGGGTGTCGTCGATGAGAACGGTAACGTGATCTGGCCGGACCGTTACATGATCCTGATGGCCCGGCAGGTTCTCGAGAAACAACCCGGCGGAAAAATCATATTTGATGTGAAGTGCTCGCAGGCCCTGCCCGAAGACATCGAGGCTCACGGCGGCGAACCTATCATGTGGCGAACGGGACATTCACATATAAAGGCAAAGCTTCACGAGGAAAAGGCGCTGCTGGCAGGAGAGATGAGCGGGCATATCTTTTTCGTCGAGAACTACTACGGTTTCGATGATGGTGTGTACGCGGCGCTGCGTTTCGCCGAATATGTCGCCCATGCGGGGAAGCCGGTTTCCGAAATCATCAAGGATACCCCCTACTACATTTCGACTCCTACGATCGATGTCGACTGCCCGGACGACAAGAAGTACGGTATAGTCGAAAAACTGACCGGGGAGTTCAAGCGTGATTTCGACCACGTGATCGATATCAACGGCGCGCGAGTGACGTTCGACGATGGGTGGGGACTCGTTCGAGCGTCGTCGAACCTGCCGATCCTCGTGCTGCGTTTCGAGGCCCGCACCGGGGAACGGCTCGAAGAACTCAAAAAACTCTTCCGGGGCTACATGGACAGGTACCCGGAAATCAGCAAGGAATGGCGGAACGAATAGCCACAAAATACAATGGAACGTAGAAGCAGAGGTTTTGGATTTTTTACAGGTGTCGTGATTGCGGTGCTCGGTGCGTCGACGATCACCTGTTCGGATTCGTCCAAATTGCCGGAAGGGTACTGGGGTCAGAAAACGTCGGACAAGGTGATTGCGAAAACCCTGACGATCCGGCTCGATCCGGATCTGTCGCAGCTGAGTGACGCCGAACGTGAAACGACGCGTCTGATGGTCGAAGCCGGCAAGATCATTCATCGACTTTACGAGGTGAGCCGACACCCGCAGGCGTTGACCGCGCATGACGATCTCGCGGCGCTCCACGAAGAGCTGGGACGGCCGAAGGCGACCGGGAACCTTCTGGATATCTACAGGCTCGCGAAAGGGCCGATCATACGCAACCTCGAAGGGGAGCTCGAGGCGTTCGTTCCCGTCGAGCCACGCCACCCGGGCCGGAACGTTTATCCGTGGGGGATCGAGAAGTTGGAGCTGGCGGCTTTTCTCGAATCTCATCCGGACGACGCAAAAACGATTCTCGCCATCCGAAGCGTGGTCCGCCGGTCGACGTCCGAGAACCTTGCCCGCGACATCGGGGTGCTACGCGAGCACGACGTCTTATCCGTGCTGCATCCCGGCCTCAAGGCCGAGTTGGTAGCGCTCGCCGAAGACCCGAGCACGAAAGCCTTCTATGCAGTCCCTTATTCCGTCGAGTACGCCGATGACCTGTTCGAGGTACGCGATCTTCTCGAGCAGGCCGCCTCGCTCATGGAGGATTCGGATCCCGATTATGCGCGCTACCTGCGAAATCGAGCGAACGATCTGCTGACCGACGATTATGAGTCGGGGGATGCCTCGTGGGTGACGGGCCGCTTCAACAATTTGAACACGCAAATCGGTGCCTACGAGAACTACGACGACGAGCTCTACGGCGTGAAGGCGTTCTTCAGTCTCAGCGTCCTCGTCAAGGATCCGGCGATGAGCAGTACCATCACCACAGTTACGAAGTGGATGCAGGAGATGGAAGACCTGCTCCCGTACGAACATCACAAGACGGTTCGAACGGATATCCCGATAGGCGCCTACAACGTGGTCGCCGACTTCGGGCAGGCTCGTGGCACGAACACGGCATCCATCCTTCCGAACGAAAGCTATATCACGCGAAAGTACGGCCGCACGATCCTGCTTCGTCATAATATTATGATACACCCGGAACTCTTCGCAGGACGGACGAGGACTTTTGCGGCGACAGTCGACGAGGAGTTTGTCGACACCTATACAGCGAAGGGCGATTTCTTCCGAACACTGTGGCACGAGATAGGGCACTATCTGGGGCCCGATCGGACGCTCGACGGCCGTACGCTTGATGAAGCGCTCGAGGAAGACTCGTCGATTCTCGAAGAGATGAAGGCGGACCTTGTTTCGCTCTTTCTGATGAAGCGCCTCCACAAGAAGGGCTACTACAACCGCGTGCGCCTGCGCTCTGTCCAGGCGGCGGGAATACGGCGAACGCTTCGGCGCAACCAGCCGTCGAAGTCTCAGTCGTACGCGACGATGGAGAACATGCAGCTCAACTATTTTCTGGAAAAGAATCTGCTCACCTATGACGCCGGGAAGAACAAGCTCAGAATCGATTATTCCGTCTATCACGAGACCGTCGAATCGATGCTTCGTGAAGTCATGGCTCTCCAATACAGAGGTGACAAGGTCGCCGCGGATGCCTTCATCGAGAAATACTCGACGTGGGATCCGGATATTCAGGGAAGGCTGGCGAAGTCGATGAAAGAATCCGAAAAGTACCGGTACACCATCGTTCGTTACGCCGCACTCGGAGAGTAGCGAAGCGGGTTGACGAAGTTCTCCGACAATGCCTCCGGCTCAATGAGCTACCGCTCTGCAATCGCTCAATTGATCGTCGGTGCTGTGTTGATCAGTTTTTCGCCGGTATTCGTAAAACTTGCCGATGTCGGGCCGACGATTGCCGGTTTTTACCGGAACCTGTTCGGCGGGATATTCCTCCTCACAATTGTTATCTCGAAGCGGAACCCGATCTGGGCCGGTCGGAAGCCGTTTCTCTACGCGCTTATCGCCGGCGTCGCTTTTGCGGCCGACCTGTGGTGCTGGCACCGTTCGATTCACTACGTCGGGCCCGGCATGGCCACGATCCTCGGCAATTTCCAGGTTTTCTTTCTGGCCGCATTCGGCATCCTGGTGCTCCGAGAGAAATTCGACTGGCGCTTCGCGATTTCTACCATCGCGGCGATTGCCGGACTTCTGATGATCGTCGGTGTGGACTGGAATGCACTCGAGCCCGCCTACCGCCTCGGAATTCTCCTCGGGCTCTGCACGGCGATTACATACGCCGTTTATGTGCTCGTTCTCAAGAAAGCCCAGTCCGAGCGCATTCGACTGAGCGCCTCGGGAAATCTCGCAGTCATCTCAATCATTTCCGCGGCCATCATGGCCGTCGAGGGAGTTTTCGAAGGTGCGAGTTTTCGTGTGCCGGATACGAAGTCCTGGGCTTCGCTCATCGCGTACGGTGTAATCTGCCAGGGGCTCGGGTGGATCATCATCAGCCGCGCCCTGGTGAAGGTGAGGGCGTCGCGCGCGGGCTTGATTCTTCTCCTGCAGCCCACGCTCGCGTTCATCTGGGATATCGTTTTCTTCAGCCGTCCGACGGTGGCCCTGGACGCGATGGGAGCGGCGCTGGCGCTCGCTGCGATTTACTTTGGCGGCACCCGGCGGAACGACGATTGATTTTCCCGGCGGCAACCCGTTTAATCGAAGGATGATCACGGTGCTTCGCCGAATCGCGTGTCTGCGTCGCCTCTGGGCTGCCGTGTTGACGATCGTCGTCCTTGTCGGTTGTGCGCAGTCCGGCGACACATTGTCGCCCATCGAACGTCTCAGGGCGGAAGCCGAAAAAAGCCCCAATTCGATCAATCCATGGCTCCGACTCGGTGAAGCGCATCTTCAGATTGCGCGAGCCACGAACGATCTACACCAGACCAGCCTCGCAGAGTCTGCAATCGTCCACGCACTCGGCATCGACTCGACGCGGTTCGAGGGGCTGATGCAGCTCTCGCAGATCAAGACACTTCAACATCGCTTTCGCGACGTCACAAGAACGCAACACAAGGCCATCGTTCAAAACCTGCGATCGTCGGACGCATGGGCCATACTGGGCGATGCCTTCATGGCCCTGGGAAAATATCGTGCGGCCGATTCCTGTTACCACATAATGTGGGAGCTAGACGCAGAGTTCGAGGCACGTGTCCGGATCGCGAACCGCGAACTCTGGTTCGGCGAGCGCGAGAAGGCCATCAACGAGCAGCAGATCGCCGTGCAGGATGGAACGAACAGCGGCGTTTCGTCGCGGAGGCTTGCTGACGCGCACGCGAAGCTTGCGGAAATCTTTCTCCTGTACGGAGAAGCTGCGCCCGCCCGCGCACACATTGAAGACGCGCTCTTGCTTGACGATGCTCATTTGTATGCACTCGAGTTACGATCGAGGATGAGTGCCTACGACGGAGACTGGAAGGGCGCCATTAAAACGGCAGAGGTTCTCACGCGATTGTCGAACCACCCACGCTACGAACTCGTTCTCGCGCGTGCATACCGGGGAGCGAACGATCGGGCGCGCGAGCGTGACCACGTCGAACGAGCGCAAGTCGGATTCGAGAAGCTGATGAGCGATTTTCCTGAAGCAACCGTCCGAGAGCGAATCGCAATGTACCTCGAGTGGGGGCTGGGGAACGAAGAGGCGCTGAAGATGGCTTATCAGGAATCACGCTCCCGGCGGGACGCCGGTGCTTACGAACTCCTGGCGTGGGCCTACTACGCGAACGGGAAGTACGACATGGCATGGTCGAGTATTTCGCTCGCGTTGCGTAAGGATGTTCGCCATCCTCGGACTATCCACCGAGCTGCAGTGATCGCGAAAGCTGCCCGCAAGACGGATCGCTTCGAAAAGTACGCCACGTGGGCGCGCGAACTCAATCCGGATATCGAGAAACTGTTCGGGCCACTCGAGAGGGAAGCGAATGATAAGCCGTAGAGAATTTCTCAAAATTACGGCACGAGCAGGTTCTCTCGTGTTACCCGCAGTCCGTTGACTTCATGAAGCTCAAACTCAAGTACGATCCATACGAACGATTCCAGTCCGACTGGTACCGGCACTACCGGGTGATGTTCGGGGACGTGATCCGACCATTTACATCGCTACCCATCCTTTTTCGGCGAGGAAAACACTGATGACGGCAGCGAACGACGAAACCGGACCACCGATCAGCCGAAGGAAGCGGTTCCTCTTTGGGATTTTCCTCTCGGGTTTCGTGATTGTGGCGGCGTCTGTGGCAGCGGAGTTTCTCTTGCGCGTGCTTCCGATCCCCGGAATCACGTACCACACGTTCTACTATGATGAGGTGACCGGGCAACGGTACTACCCCAAAAGAGAAGCTCGATCTTGATCGGGTTGTCTATGTGTTCTGTGAGAACGATCCGGCGGATCACATTCGAGAGATCAAGCGGGTGAACGTGTTGCCGTATCCCTATCTGGAAGGGGACTCTCTCCGGGTGGACTTCTCTTTCCGCGAGGCCCAGCGGCGGAAGACGCGTGCCGCGCACCGGGTATGGCAGTATCTGAAAAGCAACTACCTT
>JAPUJU010000127.1 GCA_027296025.1 bacterium | reverse complement strand
TTGTCTTCGGGCTCTCGCCGAATACCAGCTCGACGGTGTAAAAACGAACCTGGAGTTTCTCATCTGGGCCGTTGAGTCGGATGCCTTCGCGGACGGCTCGTACGACACCGGGTTCATCGAACGAGAATTCTCACAGGACTCCCTGGCGACGGGTCCGGAGGACATTGAGCTCGCCACGATCGCGGCAAGCATCACGGCGTACAAACGCGCCCGCCGACTCAATGTCGATTCTGTAGAGAACGCACGCGAAAACGTGTGGCGACGAATCGCGCGTATGGAGGGACTCCGAAAACCGCGGATGTAGGACATCATGATGAAATTCCTGGTAAGAATTGGCGATACCGAGCATCACGTAAACGTCGACGAATGCGACGGTCACTTCATCGTCGAAATCGACGGAGCACGCCGCGAGATCGATTGCCAGAACGCCGGTCACCGTGACTACCTTTCCATGATCATCGACAACAAATCTCACTTCGTCGAAAGCGCCGCGATCAAAGTTGACGAGGGCAAATACTACACCGTTGTCAACGGTCGCCGTTTCGACGTCGATGTCCTGGACGAACGCCTTGTGGCCGCGCGTCAACTTGGCACCGCGTCCGTTCAGTCGGGCATGCACACCGTGACCTCTCCCATGCCGGGTTTAATTCTCGACGTTCGTGTCAAGGTCGGAGACAGGGTCAAGGCCGGGAACCCGCTGATTATCATGGAAGCAATGAAAATGCAGAACGAGCTTGTCTCCGAAGTGGACGGAGTCGTACGGGAGGTCGCGGTGCAGGAGAACGACACCGTCGAGTCCCTGACGGCACTCATCGAAATCGAGGGCACAGAATGAGCCGGGATGAGAAAGTTCGCTCTGCCTACGAGGAGTGGCGTTCCAGCCGCTATGAGAAGGAAACCGACCGCCGGCCGGAACGAAAAACCACATTCGAAACGACTTCCGCCTACCCGCTTGAAGCTGTTTATGCCCCGATTGAAAAGGACCCCGACCGCAACTACGTAGACCGGCTCGGTTTTCCCGGCGCCTACCCGTTCACGCGAGGCGTCTACCCGACTATGTACCGCGGCAGTCCGTGGACGATCCGCCAGTACGCAGGGTTCGGCACAGCCCGTGAGACGAACGAGCGATTCCGGTTCCTGCTGGGCAAAGGGCAGAAGGGGCTGTCCGTCGCGTTCGACCTTCCGACCCAGATGGGCTTCGACTCGGACGATGCCATGTCGGAAGGAGAGGTCGGTAGAGTCGGCGTGGCCATCGATTCGATCGATGATATGCGCATCCTCCTCGACGAGATTCCGCTCGAAAACATCTCAACGTCCATGACGATCAACTCCACCGCCGCGATCCTGCTTGCGTTATACGTCGCCGTCGCAGACGAGCGCGGCGCAACGAGAGACCGCCTGGCGGGGACCGTTCAGAACGATATTCTGAAGGAATACATCGCCCGGGGGACGTTCATTTTTCCACCGGGTCCCTCGGTCAGGTTGATCACCGACACGCTGGCGTGGTGCGCGGAGAATCTTCCAAACTGGAATCCAATCAGTATCAGCGGCTACCACATTCGGGAAGCAGGTTCGACGGCAGTTCAGGAAATTGCCTTTACACTTGCAAACGCTATCGCGTACGTCGAGGCGGGAACATCAGCCGGAATGGACGTCGACACGTTTGCTCCGAGGCTTTCTTTTTTCTTCAACGTGCACAATAACTTTCTGGAAGAAATCGCCAAGTTCCGCTCGGCGAGACGCATGTGGGCCAGGATCATGAAGACCCGCTTTCACGCAAAAAACGAAGCAAGCCTCCGGCTCCGTTTTCATTCTCAGACGGCGGGCAGCACACTGACCGCACAACAGCCTGACAACAACATCGTACGCGTGACGATTCAGGCTCTGGCGGCGGTCCTCGGCGGTACGCAGTCACTGCATACAAACAGCCTCGACGAAGCCCTCGGCCTGCCCGGCGATTCCGCGGTCCGGCTCGCGCTGCGAACGCAGCAGGTTATTCTCGAGGAATCCGGCGTCACCGACACGATCGATCCGTTGGGTGGAAGCTACGCGATCGAACACATGACCGACGAACTCGAGGAGCGCGCCACGCAATTGATCGACCGGATCGACGGGATGGGAGGAATGGTGCAGGCGATCGAGCAAGGGTTCCCACAGCGTGAAATCGAGCGAGCCGCGTACGAGTTCCAGAAAGCGTTGGAGAGCGGCAGCGCCCGTGTCGTGGGTGTCAACATTCACACCGAAGATGCATCCTCGACGCACAACGCGTTCACGATCGATCCGGCGCTGGAAACCGAACAGGTCGCCGCCCTCAAAAATCGCCGGGCAGCCCGCGACTCGGGCGCTGTCGAATCCGCGCTGACGGCCATCGGTAACGCTGCCGAAGGAACTGAGAACCTCATGCCGCTTATTCTGGAGGCCGTGAAGGCGGATGTAACGGTCGGCGAGATCTGCAGAACGCTTTCGAACACGTTCGGGCGCTACCGAGAAAGAGGATCGGGTTAGTCGTGTTCGACCACGTGGATCATATCGCCATCGCCGTCGAGGACATCGACCGCTCCATCGCACTCTACGTGACGACGTTTGGCCAGGCGCCGTCACATCGAGAACGTGTGGAGGATTTCAAGGTCGAGATCGCCACGGTCAACATCGGGGAGACGGCGATCGAGTTCATTCAACCGACGAGCGGCGACTCCCCGATTCGCAAATTCCTCGACGAACGCGGTCAGGGCATCCACCACATCGCATTCCGCGTCGACGACATATGCGCAGCACTGAAGGAGCTCGAGGCGAAAGGCGCCGAAGTCATAGACAAGTCGCCGCGCAAGGGCAAGGACGGTTCGCTCGTAGCATTCATTCACCCGCGGTCCACCGAGCGCGTTTTGTACGAACTGGTTCAGGTAAAGGGCTGATCCGGCAAGGATCCTAGCCGTACTCGTAGAATCCCCGCCCACTCTTCCGGCCCAGCCGGCCGGCGGCGACCATTTTCTTCAGCAGTGGACAGGGGCGATACTTCGAGTCCCCAAGATCTCTGTGCAGGACTTCCATGATGTCGAGGCAGACATCGACGCCGATGAGGTCGGCCAGCGCCAGCGGGCCCATAGGGTGCGCCATCCCGAGCTTCATGACGGTATCGATCGATTCGCGCGAGGCAACGCCTTCCATCAGGCAGTACACCGCCTCGTTGATCATCGGCAGTAGTACACGATTCGAAACGAATCCGGGGTAATCGTTCACTTCCACCGGCGTCTTTCCAAGCTTTTCACACAACTCGAGCGTCGCCTTCGTGGTCTCATCGTTCGTCTCCAGCCCGCGTATCACTTCGACGAGCTCCATGACCGCCACCGGGTTCATGAAGTGCATTCCGATGAAACGCTCCGGTCGGGTCACATTCGCGCCCAACCGCGTCACCGATATGGACGACGTATTCGTGGCGAGGATCGAGTCTTCACCGACGATTCCGTCAACCTGCTTCCACAACTCCGTCTTGACGCCCTCGTTCTCGAAGACCGCCTCAATAACGATGCCGCTTCCCTTTGCTTCGTTCAGGTCTGTCGACGTATGAATCCTGGAGAGCACCTTGTCCTTATTACCCGACGAAAGCACTTCCTTCCTGACGAGGCGGTCGAGGCTTTTCGCAATCGTTGTCATGCCACGATCCAGGTATGACGCCTCCACGTCGATAAGCGCCACATCGAGCTCGCCCTGAGCAAACACCTGCGCAATGCCGCTTCCCATCGTTCCCGCGCCGATAACGGATACGGAACTGATTTTCATGTCTCTCCCCTTTTCACCCGAATGAGCCCGGTTCAACCACACGTCATACCGTGACACTCATGGCAACGGCATTGCCGCCACCAAGACACAGCGTCGCCAATCCTCTTTTTCCGCCGCGCTTCCTGAGCGCGTGAATCAACGTGACGAGCAGGCGCGCGCCAGAAGCACCGATCGGGTGACCGAGTGCCACAGCACCACCGTTCACGTTGACACGATCCATCGGCATATCGAGCTCGCCCGTAACGGCGACCGCCTGCGCGGCAAACGCTTCGTTTAACTCGATCAGGTCATAGTCTGTGATTTTGTCGCCGGTCTTCTCGAGCAGTTTGCGCACGGCGTTCACCGGTGCCATCATGACCCACTCCGGGTCCATTCCGCCGACCGCGTAGGCATCGATCGTGGCGAGAACAGGCAGACCGAGTTCGCCGGCCTTCGCTTCGGACGTCACCAGCATGACGGCCGCACCGTCATTGATCGTCGACGCATTGCCCGCCGTAACCGTTCCGTCTTTCTTGAATACCGGTTTGAGTGCGGAAAGCTTCTCGAGCGTCGTCCCCGCCCGCGGGCCTTCGTCGGCCGCGACGGTGACGTCACCCTTCCGCGATGTCACCGTTACCGGAACGATCTCGTCATCGAAGTCGCCTCGCTCCTGCGCGGCGAGCGCCTTATTCTGGCTTCCCGCCGCGTATTCGTCCTGGGCCTCCCGGTTTACCTTGTATTTTTCCACTACGAGTTCTGCCGTGTTTCCCATGTGAAAATCATTGAAGCAGTCCCAGAGCCCGTCGTTGACCATCGAGTCGACAACTTGGCCATGGCCGAGGCGTTGCCCGGTCCTTGCCTCCGGCAGCAGGTAAGGCGCACGGCTCATGTTTTCCATACCGCCGGCCAGAATGACATCGGCATCGCCGAGTTTGATCGCCTGCGCGGCCAACATCACGGATTTGAGGCCCGAACCGCACACCTTGTTGATCGTCACGGACGACTTGTCCGACGGGACGCCGCCGAAAATCGCCGCCTGGCGCGCCGGGTTCTGGCCGAGCCCCGCCTGAAGCACGTTACCCATGATGACTTCATCGATCAGGCTCGGGTCGATTTTCGTCTGCTCTATGACGGCCTTGATGACCTCGGCCCCGAGTTTCGGGGCGGGAATCGTGGACAGGCCGCCCAGAAAACGGCCGACGGGAGTCCGAAGCGCCGCGGAAACAACCGGCTTGTTCATGATGCCTCCTGAATTGATTGTCTGTCTGGAAAGAGCGTGTTCGCGCCGGCACCCGTGAAGCCTACTTCAGCAGATTCCTCGCAATGATCAAGCGTTGGATTTCGCTCGTTCCCTCACCTATTTCACAAAGCTTGACGTCGCGGTAGAAACGCTCCACCGGATAGTCTTTCGTGTACCCGTAGCCGCCGTGGATCTGGAGCGCCTTGTCACACGCCCGCATGGCCATTTCCGACGCAAACAGTTTGGCCATGGACCCTGCCTGCTGGAACGGTTTGCCCTCGTCCTTGAGCCGGCTGGCGTGGTAAACCATCAGGCGGGCCGCGTGGATCTCCGTCGCCATCGTCGCCAGCATGTGTTGAATCGCCTGAAGGGACGCAAGCGGCCGGCCGAACTGGTGGCGGTCTTTTGCGTATTGAACTGCCTCATCCTGCGCGCCCTGTGCG
>JAPUJU010000126.1 GCA_027296025.1 bacterium | reverse complement strand
CCTTTACTTCCGATCAGGCACTCGATTACGTCCGATACGCCTGGATTCAAGAAACCTATGAACGACACTTTTCACGCCCCGCGGTCTTCGATTACGACGAACTTCTGTGCGCCGACAATCGGAACGCCATGCGAGCCTTGTTCGAAACCCTGAAAACCGACTCAGACTTCTATCTTCCGTTCTTTGCCACGCCCCAAGCAGGAACTCACGACAGATTCTTGAGCCACAACGGAATCAAGATTTTTTCCGAGCACATCCCTGAAAGGACTGTTGTGCTGCGTCCTGTCACCAAGAACGAGCACTCCGTATTCGACAAGGGAACGCCCATTGGCCGTGTCTATAACGGTCATGTCCGGGAATTGTTTGGGGAGGAGCTATGCCTTGTCACGGCACCGCCCTTGCAAGCATCGGAAATTGCGAAGCGGCAAATCGATGCCTTTCTCAGGGGGTTCTTCTATCCCTTGTGGCGGAAAAATCATGAAATTGCCACACGGGCCATTGATGGATTTCGCGCAACGAAACTATCGAGAGAGCAAGAAGTATTTATCTCGGGCCGCCTTCAGGTGGATGCGAACCGCTTCTTTGAAATGAACCCCGGCCTGGGAAATAGATGGCGCTGGGCCGGCGCACCGGCGCCAGCGAAATACCACGCTCATGGCTGATGGGGGGCAGGGGTGGACCGCATGACCATGCCTCCTTTGATGCTGTCGTGCATTTCCCCGACCGGTTGACCCAGCTATGAAGCTCTTCGACTTTCTGATCGTGCCGGTTTACCGCTCCGGTGGAACCGCCATCCAAGTCTTCCTTTCGGCGCACCCGGGAATCGTCGTGATACCGAAAGCTGACCTGGACCACTGCCTCGAGGATCACCGCGAGGAGCAACTGCTGGAGTATTTTCAGGACCTCATGCTCGCCAACCCGGATGCGCGGGTCGGTCTGGTTCAGCACAAGTACATTGGTGAGCATGACGATTTGGACGGCATTGCCGAGCGGCTCTCAAAGATCGTCCGGAAGGACGGCCTGGTGTTTCTCGTACGCAACCAATTCGACGCTCTTCTCTCAGGCATGAACCACAGGCGAATAGCGCAGTACTGCGACTATTCGTTCGCTAAGGCCGGTTTGTTCTGGCCCGAGCTGGTCGAGCTTGGGCGCGGTGTGCGCCCCTTTCTTGACGGGGTCGAGAGCGCGTCGTGCGAACCGGCCCCATCGGCGGACCGGATCAATGTCGAAGACGCGTTCGTTTCGGAGGAGGCCCTCGACTACGTCCGCTATGCCGCCATTCAAGAAACCTATGAACGGCATTTTTCCCGCCCCAAGATATTTGACTACGACGAAATTCTGTCCGCCGACAACCGCAATGCGATGCAATCCTTGTTTGAAACATTGCGGACCGACAAGGACTTCTACCTTCCGTTCTTCGCCACGCCCCAAGCCGGGATGCGTCATAGATTCTTGAGCCACAACAGGATGGGGGTCGTTTCTCAAGATGTCCCCGAAAGAACCGTGGTGTTGAAACCCGCTACGCGAAACGAATTCGCTGTATTCGGGAAGGGTGCGCCCATGGGCCGCATCTACGATGGGTATATTCGGGATCTATTTACGGAAGAACTCGTTCTGGTCACGGCCCCGTTCGAGCCATCTGAAACGGCGAAAAGGCAAGTCGACGCCTTCCTGAGGGGGTTCCTCTATCCACTGTGGCGGAAAAACTATGAAATCGTTCGGCGAGTCATTGACGATTTCCGTTCTACGAACCTATCGAGGGATCAGAAATCCCTAATCAAGGACGGATTGGCATCGGATGCGGTGCGCTTTCTCGAGATGAACCCAGGCCTCGGAAATAACTGGCGGGCGAGCTGGGGGAGCCCGTAGGGAAAGCCGTCCAGCGCAACCATTCGATAACTACTCAAAGACCGCCCGGACCTCGCCGAGGCCTTCGATTTCGGCTACGACATCGTCGCTGGCGTTTACCCACTTTGTTTCCACAACGCTGCCGAGGGTAACAAAGGCGCCAGCAGGCAGGCCCCGCCCTAGGCCGCTCCAGCGGTTGGCAAGCCAGACCAATGCTTCGAGGGGATGGCCCAAAATGTCGCCGCCGACCCCGGACCCCACGACTTCTCCGTTGACAGACATTTGCCCGCGTAGCGCCGCGAGATCAAGGTCACGCCAATCCTCCACCGGGTCGCCGAGAACGATTCCCGCGTTGAAGAAATCGTCGGCGATTAGGGTGGGCGTGCCGAGAGAGCCATAGTCGTCGTAGCGGTCGGCGACGATCTCGATCGAGGCCATGCAGCTTCCGACCGCGTCGGCGATGTGATCGCGCTGGAACGGCGAGTCGCTCGGATCGAGGGCCGTGCGGAGTCGCACGGCCACTTCACACTCGACGCCAAGCCGGCCGCGTGCCGGCGCGTGAAAGCGGCCCGTACCCAACCGCACCGTCGGGGCCAGCACCCCGCCCGCGCAGGGTTGAGATATCTTCAAGAAAGCCTGCATGACCGGCGTCGTGCACCCGATCTTGTAGCCATCAAGCGGACCATGCCCCGCCGCCGTCATTTGATTGTGCAGCGCGGCCTGGATGGTATAGGCCTCCTCCTCGTCCCGCGGCCGGCAGCCGTCGGGCAAGGCTTCGACGATACCGCCGTCAACGCGGGCCCGGAAAAGCACCTCGGCGGCGCGTGCCACCGCTCGATCGTCCATGTGTCCACTCCATGGCGTGGCGTATTTGTTGAATGGATAGTGTTAGATCAACTGGCATGCGGACGCGAGGCTAACTGGGAAAAAGTTGATCCACGCGTCGTTGCCCGCCGTCCCAACATACGGGCGAACCCGCCTTACGCTGAAGCGTCCGCCAAATTCGCTCGAATCCGGCAGTCAATTTTGTCCGCTGTCGCGCGATCTCATCGTGTGAAACGAAGCGGAGTCCGCCATCCGTCCCTTCCGGCGACGTACCAGAACCAACAAAAACAGCAGCGCAAGGGCTCCAAACGTGAGCAGCGAGGAGAGACCAAGCCAACTGAAGATCGCGAACGTGGAACCAGCGGCGACAGCGCCCATCACGAGTGGCAACGCACAGCACAGGCCTACGCCAGCAACCGCAATCCAGCCCAGCGGAAAAGATCCGGTTTTCTCTCGATCCTTGGGTTCACGCGTCATCGCCTCGCCTCAACCGGCGCAGCAGGACAATTTCGAGACATCTTTTTCGAAGGTCTGCGCGGCAAGCTTGAGGCCCTCCACCGTCGTCAAGTAAGGGAAAATCGTCGCGGCAAGC
>JAPUJU010000125.1 GCA_027296025.1 bacterium | reverse complement strand
GACTCGGCATCTCGCACACGCCACAGGTCCGACTCATATTTTTTCATGTCCTTCAGAACCTGGCGGCGCAAACGCACCGAACCGACGGCGACGGAGGAGTCGGCAAGAAAAGCCGCTCCACTACCGAACGCGACCAGCGTGCCGCCGTCGTTCACCCAGTCTTTCAGCTTCTTGATTCCGGACTTGCCCAGCAGGCCCTTGTACGAGTTCGACGGCGGCAGAACGATGACGTTGTATTTTCGAATGTCCGTTCGGGCGATTGCCGAGACATCCAGTAGCGAGGTCTTCAACCGGAGGCGGCTGTCCATCAGATGCCAGACGACACCGAAGTTGTATGTCGAAACGGACGATCCCCCGACGATGCCAATTCGCGGAGCGCGCAGCTGCACAAACTCGTCACCACCCAGGTCGGCCATCGGCGCGCCGAGAGCGGTATTCACGGCGTAGACGTCGACACCTTCGGACCGTGCCAGTTCGATCATATCCTCATCGTCGAGCCCGGGATTGGCGCGAATGCGAATGACGAGACTCCCTGCTTCGAACGACTGACCGTCCACGTCGAACGGCTTTTTTGCCGCCCATACCTTGATGTCGCGTTCGTACAAACGCGCGAGGAGCCCGAAGCAGCGATCGTCGGCGTTCGAGACCGCGTAACCGTACGTCGGCGACCGCCCGATGAGCGTGCCTTCCGGGGCAATCTTCTCATCATTGCTGAACGGCCGGGTCTTGACGCGCCCAAGTCCATCTGTGAAATAACTCTCGAGGTTGTAGGCGAGCGGCAACGCCCACGCCGTAGTCTCATAAAGCCGCGAACGCCCGTATTTCCGAAGCTCCTTCCGCTGCGACTCGAGAAATTTCGTCGATATGCGAATGTCGAATGTGAGAATCGCCTGAAGCAGCGCACGCATTGGCTGGTTCACGCGCACGATGAGCGTGCCTTCCGGGAGATTCATGCTCTTCACAGACTCACGGGTCGACGACTCCAGCTTGCTGAGCTTGAAGCTCTTCGTCGCCACTTCAACTTCGATTTTCTGCATCGTAAGTATCTGAGCAAATCGTTCGAGCCGGCTCTTGTTATCCGTGGCAGGGAAGATAAACGCAGCGCCGCGGCCCATCTTCGGGCTGGTGCCGATGGCGCGCCCGGCGATGGCGTTCTTTTTCTCATCATAATAGTTCTGCAGTAATTCCTCGCGGTTCGTTGCGACGGTTGTGAGGTTCGCCATCGAGCTGATGAACTGGTGATGGATCGTCTCCCGGTAGACCATGATGGTCCCGTCCTTGCGCTTGACCTGCGAGCCGTCTACACCGGCCTGCTCATAGAGCATGCCGATCGCGCCGATATAGATACCCCACGAGCTTCCGTAGCCGGGATAAAACTCTTCGTTCCACTCGCGCGTGTAGTAACTCCACCCGTACCTGTCAAACGCCGCCGCCTGGTCCATCGCGACGATCTCCCACCACTTGTGGATCTGGGTAATCATGAACGGATTGAACGGTTCCCGGGGGGGAGAAAACAGGTAGGTATTCAGCGCTCCCATCTCATGCGCGTCGACCAAGAACTGCGGGTACCAGCGCAGGATCCCGCGGCAGCGTGCCCGGCTCTCGGGATGCACGAGTGCGAACCAATCACGGTTCAGATCGAAAAGATAATGGTTCGTCCTCCCGTAGGGCCACATACCGCGGTGCTGCATGCTCGCGATGTCGGTGCTCGGGACGACGCCGTTCCATGACTTCATCTGGGCGAGCCACCGCGTGCGCCCGTCCGGATTTTCCATCGGATCGATACAGGTCAGGACGTTGTTCCGGATTTCCTCAGTGATCCGGTCCTCTCCGGCAACAAGCTGGTAAGCGAGATACACGGCGGCGTCGCTCGACGACAGCTCGTCCCCGTGGATCCCGTACGCCATCCATGCGGTCGCCGGCATTGACTCGATCAGTTCCGACGCATTTCCGTCCACCTTTCGGGGATCGGCAAGCATCTCGTTGCGCCTCTGGATATCAACGAGGTTCCGGGCGTTCTCCTCGGACGTGACGATCAGGTAAACGAGCTCGCGACCCTCATACGTGTGCCCGATCTCGACGAGGAACGCATTGGGAAAATTCTCGTCCAGATAGCGATAGTACCGAATCATTTCGTCGTGCTGTACGGGACGGGCGCCCAACTCGAAGCCGAGGAAATCTGACGGCGATTGTACGTCCGAACGGTAAGACCCATCGGGCCAGAACGGCGTGTCATAGTCCCCCAATCCGGGCGTCGGGTGGATGCGGTACGCCTCCGCTGAGGCCCGGGAAATTTCCGTGACGCAAAGCGTAAAAGCAACGACGAATACAAAGCTCAGAATCCTCATCTGTTCTCCTTTCCTGCGCGTCTTAGATCCCGGAAAAAACCGCTTCAACGAACTTGAAGCACCACGTCACGTAGTGGCCGCGAAGATTGGACACTCGCTTTGTGGACGGCACAGATGTTTGCATATCTTTTTCCAATACTCTTTTCTTGAAGTCCTCGATCGTATCGCGATTCGTAATCACCGCCACGATCTCCTGCATCAGGCGGCAGCTCAAAAAGTCGAAGTTCGAAGAACCAACGACGAGGTGCGTATCGTCTATCAGCATTGCTTTCAGGTGCACCATCCGACCGGGATAGAGGCGGACTTCCACACCGCTTCGCGTCGATTCCCATACGGAATACTCGCTGAGAAACTTCCAGTTGTTTACTTCCGGGGCGATCAGGACTGTTCTGGCACCGTTAGCCTTGGCCTTGCGCAATAAGTCCCAAAACGGATACGTGATGTACGGGCTTATGATGTAGATCGACTCGCGAGCGTTTGACATGAGGTCCATGATCGGCTGAAACGTTTTGCGGTTCGTCCGACCGTCGAAGCGAAAAATCTCGATGCCGTCGAACTTGCGCGACGTGTTCTTGTGGACGCCACGCCATGTGTGCTGGACATCCTCTTTCAGGAACCGCACGACCTCGGGATCCTCGATCCGTACCATCATGTCGTGCCATTCAAAATTGTGGTCAGTAAAATTGAAGCCCCCCAGGTAGGCTATTCGATCGTCGATGGCAATGATTTTTTTATGATTGCGATGGAGCCAGTACTCGTTGATTGGTCCCGTCGGGTTTGTCAGCAGGTAGTCGGTACCGTTCGCCTTCAGATCCTCGAACATGGTAAGCGTGTTGTCTCGCTCGCGGCGAATCTCCTGGTTGAACCAGTTGGTAGGAAGAGCCAGAAACTTGTCGTTGATGCGCTTGATCGTGTAAAACTCGTCCGCGATCACGCGGCGGTCCGGCGCGCTCGACTGCTTGAACGCATCGGCCACCCGTTGCCCGGCAGTGTCCCCCTCGAACGACAACACCTGAGCGTACGCGTATTCTTTGGCGCCACGGATATCGGCTTCGAGACTCGGCCAGAACTCATCCGCCTCCAATTTGATCTGCAACGGCATCAAATGTACCTCATCACAAGCTGGGGGAAATAGACCACCGCTGCGAAGCGGATGCTTCGGCCGACGAGGCCCGCGACCAGAAATTTGGCGAAATGGTTCTTCAACGCACCGGCGACGAAGCTTACCACATAGAACGGCGGAAAACCAACGGCCGCGCTCAGCAGGATAAGGAGGTCCGCCTTGTTCTCCCACCGAGCGAATTTCTCGTGGACCGCCGCCACCTTGCTCTCGTATTTGCCCATTTTGATCTTGATGACGCCGCGTCCCGCGTAGAAAATGACGCTCTTGGCGATCATCTGGCCCACCGCCGACAGGATGGCGACCGGGAACAACGCCGGCCGGGTAGCCGTCGCGGAAACGAGTACGAGAAAGACTTCGGTGTTGATAAACGGAACGAACCCGCTCACGATCCCGACGACGAAGCTTGCAACGTAAATCCCCTGGCTGTTAATGATTTCCTCGAAATTCATGCGGTACACTGTAGCTGAAAGCCTAGTGCCGGGCAAGACGGACGTCGCCGTGCGAAGAAAGACCGAAGCCGGGCCCCGATGGGCCCGGCTCCAGTTCTGTCGCCCAGCGACATGACTGCGGAAAGGTCCTGGAAGACTAGAAGAGTGGAATCCAGTACGTGATTTTCAGAGCGACGAAGTTCGTGCCCTCTGCCCCAAACGCGTCGCCCAGGCTGTTCAGGTTGACGCGGCCACCCGTCGGCTCTTCGCCCGCGCGGTTCTGCTGCCACACGAAATAAAGTGTACTACCGGGGCTCCATTCCCAGCGAAGCACTACGTTCGACCGGAACGACACCCTGTTGAAGTCGCTCGCTTCGAACTGGAACGTCTCGCCACGGTCGTTCACTGTATAAACGCCGTCGCCTTCGTTATTGATCGAAGTGCCAGGTGCCTCGCCGTACACGCGCTTGTCATTGGTACGTGCCGCTCTCAGCTCACCGAAATCGTAGAATCGGCCGCTCGATACGAACGGCTCCGCCCAGAGTTCCAAAGTGAAGTTCGGTGTGAACGCATAGTTGAGGCGGGTCTCGATGCGAAGACTGCTCCGGTCATTCCATGCGAAGATGTAACGGTCTCCATACGTGAGCGCGCTGCCGCCACCCTGGGTGTCGATGTACTGGTCCGAGTTGGTCCAGATGTTGTACCTCGGATTGAGCGAGAGCTCCCAGCGGCTCCCCGGGCGGAACGTGACGCGCCCCCCTGCCCAGTAGCCGCCACCGCCGCCGATGTCGTCCCATCTGCCCGCCCACATGGCCCAGGTCGTCTTGCCGCTCTGGCCGCTCCACAGATCCATCCCGACGTTCCACCAGTCGTACGTCGCCATCGAAGGGCCGCCACGGGTAAGGTTATCGCTTTGCCCGGCCGGCCCGAACTCGGCGCCCAGCCATGTCCCCCAGAAGTTCCTCCACTCCGCAAATGTTTCAAGGTCGAAGTATGTCCACTGCCGGTCGAGCCCGAAGTTGTAGTTGGTCCCCGTCCCAAGCTCGACGTCATACTTACGAAAAATCCCGCTGGCCTCGTTTTCGCGGTATTCCAGCCCCGCCCGACCGGTGATGTCGTCGGCCTGTCGCAGGAGCCCAATATCGTTCAGCTCGAAACCTGGAGACTTTGCTTGCCCGCTGACTTCCCACAGCCAGTGCTTGCCCGCGTTTTTCTCGAACTCGGCACCCGCCGTCCAGCCTGCCAGGGAAGTACGCGACGGATCGAAGTTCACGTAGTCCGCGTCGGGGCGCTGGTAGAAGCGCGCACTGGAGGTCTGCACATCTTCAATCGCCTCATGAGTGCCGGACACATAGCTCGCGCCGGAGTAGCCGGAAAGCACATACCGGCCGCCCTTCCAGCGCAGGTTCCAGTCGAGCCCTCCCGATGCCGCGCGCGTCGTCAGGAACGCCAACTCATTGCCCGAGTGCACATCGCGCTGCATGCCGGTGCCGATGATACCGATCGTGGACGAGTTCGCCCCGAACTCCTGCTGGAGACGGACGACGCCGTAACCGGCCGTCGGCTCGACAACCGCTTCGTCGAATGACCCATCCGATGCGTCGTAGAGCTTCGCTTTCTCTTTCTGGGTCAACGCACCGAGCACGCCGACCGAAAGTCCTGAGTTCAAACGGCCCGTCAATTTGGCCGCACCGAGAATCGACGTGTTAACGGGCATGTCCAGGAAACTTGCATCCGGGTTACCGTGCGGCGGTGCGCCGATGCGCCTCGAGTAGAAGTAATCAACACGGGTCTCGAAGATCTGGCGTCCTTCGAGGAAGAAAGGGCGTCGCTCCGGGAACGCAATTTCGAATGCGGACAGGTTGACCACCGCAGGGTCCGCCTCTACTTGACCGAAGTCCGGATTGATCGTTCCGTCGAGAGTAAGGTTCGGTCCCATGCCAATCTTGAAGTCGCCACCGATCCGGCCAGCGTAGTCTTTGCCGTCACGAAACGGGTTCTCCGGGTCGACCGTAGCAAATGTCGCGTCCGATGATACGTAGGGAAGCAACTCGACGCGCTTGCCCGGGTGAATGCCTTCGATACCGGTCAGCTCGCCCATCCTCGACGACCAGCCGTTCGACTCCTTCGGGATCATCACCCAATACGAATCTTCGTTCAGGTTGGTCGTCCAGCGGTTTATGTTGACGCCCCAGGTCTGGACGTCTCTATTCTGAAACCGGAGCTGGCTGAAGGGAATCCGCATCTCCGCAGACCACCCGTACTCGGTGCGTTGAACCCTGGCTTCCCAGACGGGATCGAAGTCATAGTCGCGGTTACCCTCGCTGTCGCTCGCGTGATAGTAATCGACGCGCACACCGGAAGCGGTCACGGCAAAGGAATATGCCGTTCGCCGGTCATGGTACGTGTCGAGCGAAATAATAATCCGCTCGGAGTTTCCCGCCTTGTCACGCCGGCTCATCGTGCTGACAATATCATGGGGTTCTGTTTTGCGAAGTCGGGCCGCGACATACAACGCAACGTCGTCATAGAGGAAGGCGACTTCTGTCTGGTCCTGCGCCGGCTCTCCCTCGTTAGGCTCCTTCTGAGTGAAGCCGCTAACGAATTCCGCCTTGCTCCACATCACATCGTTGAGCAGCCCGTCGATTGTCGGCGCGTGGGGGTTGATCCGCAGTGCGCGAATTCGATTATTTTCTGCCGGGATGTTCGTCGATTCTGCAGGGCTGTCGGTTTCGACAGTCAGCAGGGCTTCTTCGCTCTGGCCCAGAGCGGGCGAAGAGACAAGTATGAGCGCCAGGGCGATCCACTTTACGGTCTCGCGAGTCCATTTCGGGGCAAATAGACGCCGGTACATTTCCATCTCTCCAATCTCCCCCCCAAACGTTCGTCGGATACAGGAGAGCCTTTCGGCTCCCCGTATCCTGATATCTTTGATCTATTACCTGAGTTTCTTTATGTAGATATCGCCGTTGGCTGTTTCGAGCGAAATTGTTTTGCCGCCGCCGTTCAACACGAAGGTGGCGGAAATTCCGTGGCGGTCCTCATCCTTCGTCATCGCCTTGAAGTCCGAATAGATCTGGTATTCAGGTCTGCGACGATCATCATTGTACCAGTGGTTGTCGTGGCGGACCCGGATCCTCGCTTCGATCTTCGCCTTCGCACTAGACGGAATATACAGTTCGATGTCGCCGCCCGCCGTTTCGAAGCTGCTGCCGCGATTACCGCTAGGCGTGAGTTCGATGATGATGTCTCCGCCGGCCGTCTCGGCCTTGCATGATCCGGAAATATTTTCAAGTTCGATATCTCCACCGGCGGTCTGTGCCGTCACACGTCCCGATGCGCTTCGAAGTTCGATATCTCCACCGGCCGTC
>JAPUJU010000124.1 GCA_027296025.1 bacterium | reverse complement strand
TGGATCATCAGGCAGTCAAGCTGCAGATTCCGGTGAGTTAGCCGGCCACTTTTCCAAAGTTCACAGAAACCATGCTGATGCAGAAACGGTTGGATGAGATCCTGTCAAGATTCCGGACGCTCACCGAGCAAATGGTCGATGAGACCGTATTGGGCGATCCCAATCGTTATCAAGTTATTGCCAAAGAACGAGCCGACCTGGAGCATACGGCGGCTGTCGCGGAGAAGCTCGTCAAGGTTTACAAGACGATTGCGGATGACGAGTCGGTGATCGACGCCAATGAGGATCCAGAGCTCGTCGAGCTGGCCAACGCGGAGCTCGAGGAGACTCGCGAGGTGCGCGGCAAACTCGAGAAGGAGATGGAAGTTCTGCTCGTCCCGAAGGATCCGAGCGACTCGCGCAATACCCTGGTCGAGATTCGCGCCGGAACAGGTGGAGAAGAGGCGAACCTCTTTGCCGCCGATCTCATGCGCATGTACTCGCGGTTCGCAGAAAAGCGTGGATGGAAAATCGAGACGCTCTCGGGGGCGGCGACCGGTATCGGAGGGTTCAAAGAGGTTATTTTTCTCGTCAAAGGCGACAATGCGTTCGGCACGCTCAAGTACGAAAGTGGGGTTCACCGGGTCCAGCGCGTGCCGGCGACCGAGTCCAGCGGCCGGATTCACACGTCCGCCGTCTCGGTTGCGGTTCTTGTGGAGGCGGATGATGTCGACGTGAAGGTCGATCCGAAGGACCTGCGTATCGACGTGTTCCGTTCGAGCGGCCCCGGCGGGCAGAGTGTGAACACGACGGACAGCGCGGTGCGAATAACACACGTCCCATCGGGGCTTGTTGTCAGTTGTCAGGACGAGAAATCACAGCACAAGAACAAGGATAAGGCGATGCGGGTATTGCGGGCGAGGCTCCTCGAGAAGGCACAAAAGGAGCAGGAAGACGAGCGCTCGCAGGAGCGAAAGAGCCAGATCGGTTCCGGTGACCGCAGCGCGAAAATCCGAACCTACAACTATCCGCAACAGCGCGTGACGGATCACCGCATCAACCTGACGCTGCACCGGCTGACCGAAATTCTGGACGGTGACCTCGAAGAGGTCGTATCCGCCCTCGCGCACGCCGATCTCATGGAGAAAATCAAAAAGTGATGATCCGCGATGAGACGGATTAACAACATCAATGCGCTACTGCGCAAGGGCGAGGCCTATCTCATCCGTCACAGCGTTCCCAACGCACGGAAAAACGCGGAGTGGCTGCTCGCGCACACCCTTGGTTGCGGCGCGATGGACCTTTATCTGGACGGCGACAAGTATCCCGTGCCGTTGCAGATCCAGGCGTACCGCCGGTTGCTCAAGCGCCGTGGTGACCGGGAACCGTTGCAATACATCGTCCGCTCGACGGAGTTCATGTCCGAGTTGTTCCTGACGATGCCGGGTGTGTTCATTCCGCGGCCGGAGACGGAGCGGCTTGTGGAAATCGTCGGAAGCAGGATCGCCGAATGCAAGAAAAACGGTGACTTCAGGATCCTCGATCTTTGTTGTGGAAGTGGCGCGATTTTGATATCGCTCCTTCGGAGGATTCCGGGGACCACCGGTGTCGCCGTGGATGTAGATGACGCCGCGGCGATGCTCGCCGGAAAGAACGCCGAGCTGGCCGGAATGGGTGGCCGTATGGAATGTATTCGATCCGATGCGCGATCGTACATCATGAGCAACCCGGGACGCTTTCACGCGGTTGTATGCAACCCGCCGTACATTTGTTCGGAGGAGATCGGTTCTCTTGCGCCGGAGGTTCGCACGCATGAACCCCATCTCGGCCTCGACGGCGGTGAGGACGGCCTCGACTTTTACCGGGATACAATTCCATTCCTTGACTGGACAATCGAAACGGGCGGCATCGTGGCATTCGAGATCGGGGCCGGTCAGGGCAAGGTGGTTTCCGACCTTTTGCGGTCGGCGGCTTTCGAGTCCGTGAAAGTGCACCACGACTACAGCGCGTTCGAGCGCGTCGTGACGGCGCGACACGCGAGCTCGGTTCGGCACCGAGGAGGAGTAACGGGTGGATAAGTTCATGGTCAAAGGCCCCTGCCGTTTGAGTGGCAGGATAGAAATCAACGGCGCGAAAAACGCCGTTCTGCCGATTATGGCGGCCTCCCTTCTGACCCGAGGCAAGAGTACCATCGATAACGTGCCCAACCTGAGGGACGTGAAGACGATGAACGAGCTGCTCCGAATGCTGGGTGCAGAGGTCATGTTCGAAAACCGCTCGCTCACGATCGACACGCGGAACATCAAGAACTACGAGGCGCCCTACGATCTCGTCCGCACGATGCGCGCCTCGATTTACGTCCTGGGGCCCCTCGTCGCCGCGTACGGTCGGGCACGAGTAAGTCTTCCCGGTGGTTGTGCGTGGGGACCCCGTCCCATCGACCTGCATCTGCATGCCCTCGAAAAACTTGGCGCGCGCTTGAAGCTGGAAGAGGGCTACATTCACGCGTCCGCTGACAAACTCAAGGGGGCCGAGATCGTTTTCTCGACGTCGAGTGTCGGCGCAACGGCGCAGGCCATCATGGCCGCCGTTCTCGCGCGCGGCGTGACGACGCTCAAGAACTCGGCCGTCGAACCCGAAGTCACGGAACTTGCGCGGTGCCTTATCGAGGCCGGTGCAAACATCGAGGGCGTCGGTACGTCGGTCATACGAATCGAGGGCGTTGACCGCGTTGAACCGTTTCACCATCGAGTGATTCCCGATCGGATCGAAGCGGGAACATTTGCCGCTGCGGCGCTGGCGACCGGCGGTGAAATTGAACTGGCCGGTTGCGACCCGGCGCACATGGACGCTGTGTTCGAAGCACTGAGGGCGTGCGGTGGCGTGATCGAGGTGAGCGGCGACACGGTTCGCGTGAGCGGGCCGGAGAAGCTGGAAGCGCTTCATGTAGTCACGCACGAGTATCCGGGATTTCCCACAGATATGCAGGCGCAAATGATTGCCGTTCTTGCCCGTGCGCGCGGCACGAGCACCGTGACGGACACGATCTACCCCGACCGCTTTACCCACGTACCGGAGCTCCGGCGCCTCGGCGCCTCGATCCGTCTGGACGGAAACATCGCCGTTGTGAAGGGAGTGAACAGACTCGGCGGGGCTCCCGTCATGGCGACCGATATTCGCGCGAGTTCCGCCCTCATTATCGCCGCCATGGCAGCAGAGGGAACGACCGAGATATCCCGGGTTTACCATATCGACCGCGGCTACGAGCGGATCGAAGAGCGTCTCCGTCGCCTGGGCGCTGAAATCGAACGCATTTCTTGACGATCCCCGATGCAACATCGCCGTTTCATACTCGGAACAGCGGGTCACGTCGACCACGGTAAGACCGAGCTCGTCACCGCCCTCACCGGTGTCGACACTGATCGCCTGAAGGAAGAGAAGGAACGCGGCATTTCAATCGAACTCGGCTTCGCGCCGCTGCGCCTCGATGACGAGACCATCCTGGGAATTGTCGATGTCCCCGGGCACGAGCGGTTCGTCAAGCAGATGGTCGCGGGGGCCGGCGGCATTGACCTGGCCATCCTCGTCGTCGCAGCCGATGAAGGCGTGATGCCTCAGACGCGTGAGCACCTCGAAGTACTTCGAGCCCTGGACGTCCGTCACGGGGCGATTGTCTTTTCGAAAAAAGATCTCTCGACCGAGGACACGATCACGCTCCTGCGTGAGGAAGTGGAGGAACTCGTCCAGGGAACCTTCCTCGAAAGGGCACCCATTGTCGAGACATCTACAAGAACCGGTGAGGGTCTCACTGAACTTCGCGTTGCCCTGGCGGGCATCTGCGAGCGCATCCCCGCTCGGACGGTATCAGGTCCGTTCCGCCTTGCTGTCGATCGTGTTTTCAGCAAGCAGGGGATCGGTGTCGTCGTCACGGGCAGCGGTTATTCGGGAACGATTCACGTCGGCGAGACGCTCGAGCTTCTACCGTCGGACAAGACAGTTCGCGTTCGCGCGATTCAGAGTTTCGGCGAACAGCGCGAGCACGGTTTCGCGGGCGAGCGGCTCGCGATCGCGCTGCAGGGCCGCAAGCTCGGCGACCTGCCGCGCGGCGAAATGCTGGTGACGCCGTCTTCTTTCGGGATCGGCTACATGCTTGATGCGCGGATTCATGTTGCAGAGTACGGGGATTTCGAGGTGAAACAGCGCGAACGGGTCCGCCTGCACCATGGGGCGAGGGAAGTGCTCGGACGTCTCGTGCTACTCGATAACGAAGTGCTCCACTCAGGGGACGATGCGTTCGTGCAACTGCGGCTGGAGAAGCCGATCGTAGCCGGGAGGGGAGACTTATTCGTGTTGCGGAAGTACTCTCCGTCCCGTGTTCTGGGTGGCGGGCGCGTGCTGGATCCCGATCCGAAGAAGCATCGCCGGTTCGACCCCAGGGTGATCGCCGACCTGACGATGCGCGAGAAGGGTGATCCAGAAGAACTCGCGGAGCGTTCGATCGTGGAGGCGAAACTCTCCGGCGTAAAAATTGGGGATGTCGATGCTGCTGCCATGGAGTTTCTCGCCGGCGCGGGCGCGGTCACGATTCTCGGTGACCGCGTGTTTGCGACACGCGTTCTGCGGAACCTTGCGTCGGACGCGTATCGTATTGTCGGAGCGTACGTGAAAACCCGTCCACTACGAAGAGGAATGGATAAAGAAGAGTTGCGACAAAAACTGCGCTTCCCACACTCTCGAACGTTCAACCGCGTGCTCGAAGTCATTGGCAAGTTCAAGCCGCTGTACATTCGGGACAACTATGTTCGAACCGACAGCGCCGACGTGTCGATTTCGGAGAGCGACAAGATTGCCATCGATGCGCTCGAGGGGGCGATCAAGACTGCCTGGTTCGTCTTTCCCCGTCACACTGAACTGGCGACCAGCTGGCGGGGCAAGGACTCTCTGGCCGATGCGTTGCAGTACCTGCGCGATGAAGGGCGTCTCAGGCGAATTGCCGAGGACCGTGACATGCACACCGACGCGTTGAACGAATGTCTCGGTGCAATCGACAGATGGTTTTCGGAAAAAGACACGCTGGCTGTTTCGGATTTCAAATCATTGTTCCGTATGACACGAAAACACGCGATCCCGTTGCTCGAGTATTTGGACGCGCGAAGAATAACCGTTCGTCGCGGTGATGTCCGCACGAGGGGCCCGGAGCTGCCCGGTGAAGGCAGGGCGTAGACTCGCCCAAGCGGTTCAGATACCGCAAGGGAGCCACATTTCCGTCTTCCAACCACGGCCGTTTTGTGCTATAGTAAGTCAGAAGTCGTCTGGGGGGGACGGGAACGAACCCCAGTCGGCCAACGCAACTGACGCGCTTCAATCATCTTACAGTGCTCATCATCACCCATAAGGGGGATATGATGCGATTGCGGTCTCGGGCTCTAATTGCGGCCCTCGTCATACTTTCCATGGTCCTGGCCACAGCCGTCATTGCCGATGGGCTGGCCTCGCCTCTGAAAAAGAAACTTGCTCCCGGGGTTACCACAGTAAGTTACGGTGGAGAGACCCTTACCTTCACCACAACCGTGTTCCTGCAGATCGAGTTCCGGATGATAGGCTCGGTCAATGCGCCGATCATCGAAATCAAGGCGGCGGTGCTCCCCGGGAACGGAGGACCCCAGGGTACCAGTGGTACCGTTATTCAGATTTACTGGGAAGACCAGGGAGAAGAACTCTACTCAGGTTCGAGTAACTGGACCGGCGAGATTCCAGGTGAAGGCGGCTGGACCGAAAAGTAACGAATCTTTACTGCCGTAAAATTTTTTTACTTCTGCCCCCCACGAATTCACCCCCCTCCTCGTCTCTTTTGAGACAAGTTCGATAATACACCCGTTTACAAAGAGTTAGGCGTGGCATTTATGCGGCAGGTTTTGCCGCCTGTGGCACAATAGTTGCGGTTACGTACAGACGTCATTCCTTTTTCCCGGGAATGGCTGTGTTTCCAGGACGAAGAAACACAGGAAGAGGGAACATTCGGTGGCAGAAAGAGAGGGTGGTACATTTGGCTACGCCAAGGCTCTATCGTATAGGTTCGTGGGTGTTGAGTGCGCCCGCTACCTTCCCCTGAGTGGCTTGTCAGGCCAGTGAATCATAGCCCTTGCCCTTAGCTTGATCCGCTGGTGTACTATCCTCTTTTGACAGAGAGAGGCGCGTAATGCGCCTCTCTTTGTTTTTTCACTCGGGATCAATAAGGGGCACCGGGGTTCTGGCGATCAGGTTGCTGCACGGGCAGTTCCGGTCGGACGAACAGCGTTTTCTCTCTTTCACAGTGAACCTGGCCGGGGCGGGAGCCCCGGAATTTTCGGACATACTTACGCAGAGTGTAAATAACCGGCACGAGCGTCGAGTGCTTAGCCTTGGAGAAGTGGGCGGCGATGCCGGCTGCGGCCTCGAGGACGGCGGCGGGTGGGTTGCCAGTGGTGTCGCTGGACTTCAACACGACGTGAGAGCCCGGTGTCTGCTGGGCGTGGAGCCAGATGTCGCCGGGGGAAGCGACGCGAAACGTGATCTCGTCGTTTTCTTTGTCGTTTCTACCGACCAGAGCAAACCACCGGGGGGAAAGATCGAAACGGCGGTAAGTCTTTTCGACGTCCGGGCGCCGGGTCCGTACCTGGCGGTGGGGAAGATGTTGCTTTTGAAAACGCTCCAGAACCTCAAATGAGCCCCGGAAATGCTCTAACCCTGAACTCTCTGCCAGGCACGTGGCGAGCGCAGCCCTTTCCTTTTCGACGTGCCCGATCCTGTTCGCGAGCTGGTCGCGGCTGCGCTCGAGTTTGCTGGCACGCTTGAACCGACGGTCGATCTGCTCGCGTATCGAGAGCGAGGGATCCAATTCGATGTTGACGGTCTCACCCTGTGCGTAGAGGTTCGGTAGCTCAACTTCGGTGGCACCGGGCTGGATTTGCGACTGGAATGCACTGAGGATGTTCGCCTCGTTGCGGCCAATGTCGAATGCTTCCGCATCCTCGAGTTGTTTCTGTAGCTTTTCGCGGAGCGCCTCCCTCGCACGCAGCCGTCTCTCGAGCGGCGCCCGTTTCCGGTGAAGAATCACCTCGCGCGCTGCATCTGCAAGTGAGTCACCGACGGCCTTGCAGGCTGCTTCAATTGTTTCAAACGGACCGAACGAGGCCGCGGTATCCTCCGCAGGCGCTCCGGCGGGCAACGGCGCGACGGCGCCCGGCCGCTTCGCAGACGCGAGGTAGAACGCGGCCTTTCCGGCGATGAGCTGGTCTCGAAAACTCATGAGCCCGGCGGCGTCTATGCGGTTGCCCGACGTGAAGTGCGAGACGAGATCACGTGTCAGGCCGGACACCGCTCCGGGCGCCTCGTCGGGTGTGAGGCACGCGAGTGTCTCTACGGTGAGTCCCGTCAGGTCCTGTTTGAGTGGCACCCTTCGCTCGGCAAGCGGCACCCCGGTCTCGGACGGATCCAGCGATTCGATAATCGTGTCGTCGCTCTGCACGCGCACACGAGAAGCGCTTCCAAACAAAGTGAACACCAGCGAGTTCCCCTCGTCGGTAGTGTCCAGTTCGAGCCGCACGACCCGCTCTCGCGGTACCGCGGCGAGCGTTTGGATCCGCATACCAGTGATTCGCTTGAACACGTCGAGCCCGAGGCCGTCGAGAGGGTCCTGCGAGGTGATGTACCAGAAAGGGCCCGGCGTCGAGACCACGACGACAAGACACGAGGCGGCCTCGCCGCGGGGGGTCTCCAGAAGGATCGACAGAAGGGGACTCAGGTAGCGGACGGACGAGATCCGCCTTCTCTCGGTTCGGGAAGTGGCCGTATCGGAGAGCAGATGCATCAGGAAATGATTCATGATCTTTGCGGGCGGCCCGCTGCGGTATCACCGTCACCTTCATTGCAATTAAGTCATTATAACGTGAGGCGTTAGCAATTGACAGAAGCGAGAGTACCGCTTAGTATTGAGTCGCACAACAGGGGAGTACGAATGCTGATGAGTATGACCGGGTTCGGTGAGGGGGAAGTCTCCAACAAGAAGTCCAGCGTCGCGGTCGAAATCCGAACGGTCAATCATCGCTACCTCGATCTGTCGATCAAGATGCCGAGGTTGCTCGGCCGCCGCGAACACGAGATCAAGGAACTTCTCAAAGAAAAAATCACCCGTGGCCGTGTGGCTGTGACGATCTCGATGGATGCCGACCAGCCTGACTACGACGTGAAAATCAACGTGCCGCTCATGGAGCAATATATCGAGAAGCTCGGGCGGTTCGCGAAAAGAAAAGGGGTGGGGGGAGCGCTCGATATCAATACGATGGCGACGCTGCCGGAGGTTTTTCACTTGAAGGAAAACGATGTCGACGCCGACCATGTGTGGCCGCTCGTCGAGCGGGGCCTGAAGCAGGCGCTTTCGTCCTGTGTCAAGATGCGGCGCGACGAGGGCAGGGCCCTGGAGGCCGATCTTCGTGCAAGGCTTGCCTCGATTACGAAGGTCGTCTCTTCTGTCGAGAAGCGAGCGCCGAAAGTCATCGCCGCTCATCGCGTCGCGCTACGCGAGCGCCTGGATAAAGGACTCGAAGGGGCAAAGCTCGACAACAACCGGTGGATGACTGAGGTCGCGATCATGTCCGAGAAGCTCGATTTCGCGGAGGAAGTGACCCGCCTGAAGAGCCACCTCGCTCAGATCAAGGCGTGTTTCGACCGGGGTGGCGCGGTGGCAAAGAAGCTGACGTATCTCCTGCAGGAGGTACACCGCGAGGCGACGACGATTGCGTCGAAGGCCTCGGATGCGAGCGTGGCGGAGTTCACCGTGTCGCTTCGAGAAGAGACCGAGCGGCTTCGCGAGCAGGTTCAGAACATAGAGTAACGGCGGCGCCTGTGCGGGGTGCCGTAGGGTGACATGAAACGAACACGCGCCTTTCCCGTCGTCATTTCGGGGCCGTCCGGCGTCGGCAAAACCACGCTGGTAGAAAGATTGCTGCTCCTGGACCCGCGGTTGGCCGAGTCGATCTCGACAACGACGCGGGCGCCAAGAGAAGGTGAACAGGAAGGCGAGGCCTACTTTTTCGTCACCGACCGGGAATTCGAGAAGCTCAAGGATGGTGCTCTGATCGAGTGGGCCGTCGTTCACGGCCAGAGCTATGGGACGCCGAAGGAATTTGTCTCGGCGCACCTTGACGACGGCTGGGAAGTGGTCCTGAATATCGACGTACAGGGAGGGGTCGCGGTAAAAAAGTGCTTTCCGAACGCGGCGATGATTTTTATCTTACCTCCGTCATCCGGAGAGCTGGAATCCCGCATCCGGGAGCGAGGGACGGACGATAGTGAGGAAATCCGGAAGCGGCTGGAGAAAGCCCGCCAAGAGATCGGACAGGCGGCGGCCTACGAT
>JAPUJU010000123.1 GCA_027296025.1 bacterium | reverse complement strand
CTGATACCCGCGACCGAAAAGCTCGTCCTCGAAGCGCGTCTCAAGAACGTCACATTCGACGACATAAGCGGCGCTGATATTGCGGTTATCTATGCGGAAATCGAAAGCGAGAATATGGAGCTTGTTATTCTCGAGAAAGCGCCGAAGATTGCAGTCTACACACCGCCGAACAAGCAGCCGTGGGACGACGCTGTGACGCTGGCTCTCACGTATGCCGACATTCCGTTCGACAAGATTTTCGATACGGAAGTCCTGAGCGGCGCTCTCGAAAAGTATGACTGGCTGCACCTCCACCATGAAGACTTTACCGGTCAGTACGGAAAATTTTACGGCGCGTACCGGTACGCGGAGTGGTACCGCACGCAGCAGATCCAGTCTGAAGCGCTTGCCAGAAGCCTCGGGTTCAGCAAGGTATCTGAGGCCAAGAAGGCTGTTGCCGAAACGATCCGGAAGTATATTCTGGCCGGCGGGTTTCTGTTTGCGATGTGTTCGGCGTGCGACACGTTTGACATCGCCCTGGCTGCAAAGGGCATAGACATCGTGAGCAAAGAGTACGACCATGATGGCATCTCACCCGGGGTGCAGGAGAAGCTGGACTACGACCGCTGCATGGCGTTCACCGGGTTTCGCCTTGTGACCAATCCGCTTGTGTATGAATTTTCGAACCTCGATACGAGCAACTACACAAAGACGCGTGGGGCGGACGTGGACTTTTTTGCGCTGTTCGAATTTTCCGCGAAGCATGATCCAGTGCCGACGATGCTGACACAGAACCACGTCAACGTGGTGAAGGGATTTCTCGGACAGACGACGGGATTTCGCAAGGCTCTGATCAAGCGCAGTGTGGTCCTGCTTGGTGAAGATTCTGCGCATACGGAAGTGAAGTACCTGCACGGCAACCTCGGCCGGGGAACGTTCACCTTTCTCGGTGGTCATGACCCCGAGGACTACCAGCACGCCGTTGGCGATCCGCCGACAAACCTCGCGATGCACGTAAGGTCGCCCGGTTACCGCCTCATCCTCAACAACATCCTCTTTCCGGCGGCCAAAAAGAAGAAAATGAAAACGTAGAAAAGGGAAGTGGTCGGCATGGGTCGAATCTGGTGTTGCCGGTACCTGCGATCTGCGTATTAACTTTGATGGTGCTGGGGCGACTAACATATTGGACCCTGGCCGCGTTTGCCATGCATTACCAGCACCGGTGCGGCGGATCCTAGTCTGAAGCGGGTTCGTCGGGATCCACCTATCTACAACGGACAAATCCACTTGACACGTTTTTGCGTCTCAATATAATGGTGCACGTTCGCGTCGACAAGAAGGCGGGGACGATGATCTTCGTGGGGGTGTCGGGTGGTGATGTGGTGGACTCAGCGGTTGAACAATTGATGTGAGGATGGAGGTGAAGTTTGTCAGGATGGGTGACCTGGCACGAACGCGATGGAGAGTGAAAAAAACTTTACGAAATGTCTCAAGTGCAATGGTGGCGTGTTGCTACCACTTTCCGATTACGGCCGCGACGGCGCAACTATCATGTACAAAGCGTGGGTGTGCAACAACCCGGACTGCGGGTTCAACATCCGCATCGACAATGGTGAGATAAGTCTCGGGCGGGACATCAGTACGTCCGTCAAGTAGTTACTGGATTTGGGAATTCAGAGGATCTTCGGGAGGCTCGTCATCTGACGGGCTTCCTTTTTTTATCTGCCAGAGCAGGATTCCGACGAGCGCCGCGGCCGCAAACAGATACCAGATTTCCTGAAGATAGAACGGCGCCATTTCCATGTCTTCCTCGTCCGCCAGACTCAACTGCACGAATGCGACACAATTCAATGTTGCGTGCGCGACGATCGCGTACGTGAGATTCCTTGTAGCATAAAAAATAAATCCGAGAAAAATACCAAAGGTTACCATGCTAGCCAGGAGGTGCGGGTTTAAGTGAATGACTCCGAAGAGCGCTCCAGCGAGAAGAAACGCCAGTAGATCCCCCATGTTGCGTGCGAACACGCGCTGAACGATTCCCCGGATAATGATTTCTTCGGCCACGGGCACGACAATACACAAACCGAAGAATGTGACCACCGCCGTCCAGACGTTCGTCGGCCTGATGTTTTTTAACCCTTCAAGATAATTCTCCGGTGGCGGCAGAACCCGCTGCGAAAAAATGTAAAGGTAGTCCACGACAATCACGATGGCGAGGGAAGCCATGACGACCCAGAGAAGCACCCGCATGTCAGGCTTGTGGATACGCAGTTGATCCCGGAGCCCCAACGGAAAGCGGCGGGTGAGGATGTAGATGGGGAGTAGAATACCAGCGGTGGGCGCGAGAGTAATCGACAGGCGGGTCTGATTCGCTATGACCAGAACCTGTTGTAAAAAGAAGGTGCTGAAAAGACAACTCGCCGCGAAGAACAAAAGGAAATACGGATTTCCCGTGTTGAAGAGTGTCGGCTCTTCCAAATCGTAGTTGCTTTCGGGTCGTTCATCCATTAGTCTCTACCCCGAGCTGCTGCCGACAGCTGCCCATAAATACACTGCGGTGCGTGAAACCCCTCCCATCATAGAGTATCGCCGCCGGGCATCCAAATACCAAGTTAGCCATGTACAAACTCGTAATTTTTGATCTGGACAACACTCTTACAGACTTCATGCGGATGAAGGAAAACGCTGTTGACGCTGCCGTTGACGCGATGATCGATGCGGGGCTTCGCCAGCCGACTGCTCAGATAAAAGAAAAAATCTACCAAGTGTATGAGCGCGAGGGGATCGAGTTCCAGATGGTCTTCGACGAGGTACTCAAAGAAATGCTCGGGGAGGTCGACCATAAGGTCCTGGCCGCCGGGATCGTATCTTATCGCAGGGCAAAAGAGGCAGCGCTGGTCCTCTATCCACATGTACGGTGGACACTTTTCGAGCTGATCAAACGCGGTATCCGGCTGGCCGTTATCTCTGACGCGCCCCGCAAGGAAGGTTGGCTCAGGCTTTGCTACCTTCAGCTCCACCACATGTTCGATATAGTTGTCACCTTTGATGATACGGGGGAGCGCAAGCCGAGCCCGGTGCCATTTGAGAGAGTCTTGAGCTATTTCAATATGCGCCCGGAGGAGGCGTTGATGATCGGTGACTGGCCGGAGCGCGATATCACTGGGGCTGCCCAAGTTGGGATGAACACTGTTTTCGCACGGTACGGCGACCGGTGGGATACGCAGGAAAGCGGTGCCGACTTCGACATCGACGACATCATCGAACTGATCGAAATTGTCGACGGCAAGCGGGAAAAGAAGGAACCGGTTTCCAAAAGAGAGTGATACTGCATGGACGTCCTGACAAACGCAAGAATGCAGAAAGTTGATGCTGACACCATCAACCGTTTTTATCCCGGGCTCGAATTAATGGAGCGCGCGGGAAGGAAGGTCGCCGAATTTATCCTCACACATTTCCCCAAAGAGGGTTTCAAAGCATCCATATTTGTCGGACCGGGAAACAACGGCGGAGATGCGCTCGTTGTCGCGCGCTACCTTGCCGAAGAAGAACGCGCGTGCTCGATCCACCTTCTCAGTGATCCCGAAAAGTTCACGATGGATGGGTTCAAGAACTACAAGCGATTGAAGGGGCGGATGTCCAAACACCGGACGCTCGTTGAGATCAATGCCACACGTCCCGACTGGGCGGCCTTGATCCGCAAGGATTTCATCGATGCGACTCTCATCGTGGACGGTCTCTTTGGTACGGGCCTCAGCCGCGACCTCGAAGAACGCGCCGCCGAGACGGTGGGGCTTATCAATGACAGTGGTTTGCCCGCAGTGAGCCTCGACACCCCGTCCGGACTTCATGGAGATACGGGCCGGGTTCTCGGATGCGCCGTTCGGGCGGACACTACGATCACAATGGGGTACCCGAAGCTGGGGATGCTTTTCTACCCGGGCAAGGAATACGTCGGGGACTTGATCGTCGCGGACCTCGGTTTTCCGGACGAAGTGCTGGAGGTGCATTCGTTGGGCGTCTATCTTCTCGACCAGCGTGAGGCGGCACGTCGCCTGCCGGCGCGCGCCCCGGATGCCCACAAGTATCGTAACGGCACCGTGGTTCTGGTCTCCGGGAGCCGCGAGTACACGGGTGCTACGCTGCTCGCCGCAGAGGCGGCTCTGAGAAGTGGTTGCGGCATGGTCTACGCGGCCGTTCCCGAGAGCATCCGTTCGATGGTCGAACCGGCGCTCCGCGAACTGATTACGTTCCCGGTGCCCGAGACCTCGGACGGAACGATCGGTTCCGGTGCCCTCGAGACGCTCAAGCCGTATGTTGAAAAGGCAGACGTCCTTATCATTGGTCCAGGCCTCGGCCGAAACGATGAAACCGCCCAGGTGGTCCGCGACCTCGTCACCAGCGCCTCCCGCCGGGTGGTTCTCGACGCGGACGGCATCGGGGCATTCAACGGGAAGTCGGAGCTCCTCGAGTCGGTTTCATCTCCCCTGGTCCTGACCCCGCACAGCGGAGAACTCCAGCGCCTCCTGAGCGTGGAAATCCCCCGGGAACCTCTCGAACGAATCGAGATGACTCGCGAAGTCGCGAAAACTCTTGGCGCCACGCTCGTTCACAAAGGGTCTCCGACGCTGATCGCGAACGCGGATGGGCTCGCGTGGGTGAATCACAATGGAAACTCGGCGCTTGCAACGGCCGGGTCCGGTGATGTGCTGACGGGACTTGTGGGGGGGATCATGGCGCAGGGCGCGAACACCCTCGACGGCGCGTGCGTTGCGTGCCATGTTCACGGTCGCGCGGGCGAGCTGGCTTCAGAATTCCTTGGTGTGCGCGGAGTTATCGCCGGTGATGTCATGGACATGGTCGGTGAGGCCCTTAGAGACCTCGAAGATCCGTCGCTTTCCTACAGAAAATAGCGTCCCACCTGACACTTCTGTTGACACTGCGAAATCTTTCGGTTAAATAGTTATCTTTATTCGATGGTCGTCGCAACCGGTGCAACCAATCTCCAGCACGAACCACATTATACAAAGAGATTCCGGACCATGAAGGAGGGTGTGCTCGATGAAAGCTAGAGCGCCGCGGGAAGTCATTGCTTTTGCCAAAGAGAACAAAACAACTGTCGTTGACATCAAGTTTCTCGACTTTCCCGGAACGTGGCAACACTTCAGCGTGCCGGTGTCTTCTCTCGATGAAGAATCTTTTGAAGAAGGTTTTGGATTCGACGGTTCGAGTATTCGTGGTTGGAGAAGCATCAACGAAAGCGACATGCTCGTCATCCCGGATCCCAACACGGCGATAATGGATCCGTTCACGAAAGAGCCGACGCTGTCGATTATCGGTGACATTTTTGATCCTATTACAAAAGAGCGTTACTCGCGGGATCCGCGTGGCGTGGCCCATCGCGCGGAAAGCTACCTCGTGAGCACGGGAATCGCTGACAAAGCGTTTTTCGGACCCGAAGCGGAATTCTTCATTTTCGACGATGTCCGCTTCGACCAGCGGGAAAACGCGGGCTATTACTATCTGGATTCCCAGGAAGCCAGTTGGAACTCGGGCCGCGAGGAAGGCCCGAACCTCGGCTACAAACCGCGGTTCAAGGAAGGGTACTTTCCGGTGCCTCCGACGGATTCGCTACAGGATCTTCGATCAGAAATGATGCTCACCTTGATCGACCTCGGCATCGGTGTGGAGACACAGCACCACGAAGTTGCCACCGCGGGCCAGGCAGAGATCGACATGAAGTACGAAACGCTCGTTCGGATGGGTGACCAGATGATGATCTACAAGTATGTGATTCGCAACGTCGCCCACGCGAACGGCAAGACCGCCACGTTCATGCCGAAACCGATCTTCAACGACAACGGTTCCGGAATGCATGTCCACATGAGTTTGTGGAAGGGCGACACGCCGCTTTTTGCGGGAAATTCCTACGCGGGACTCAGCGAGTTGGCTTTGAACTACATCGGGGGCATCCTGAAGCACGCGCCGGCATTGCTCGCGTTTACGAACCCGACGACCAACTCGTACAAACGCCTCGTGCCCGGTTTCGAAGCGCCGGTCAACCTCGCGTACTCCCAGCGCAATCGGAGTGCGGCCGTCCGCATCCCGATGTACTCACCCTCCCCGAAGGCGAAACGCATCGAGTTCCGTTGTCCGGACGCAACATGTAACCCGTACTTCACATTCGCGGCGCTGATGATGGCCGGTCTTGACGGGATCGAGAACAAGATCCACCCGGGCGAACCGCTCGACAAAAACATCTACGATCTTCCGCCGGAACAGATGAGAGAGATCCGAAAAACGCCCGCTTCGCTCGACCATGCCCTCACGGCGCTGGAAGAAGACCACGAGTTTCTTCTCAAGGGCGACGTGTTTGACGAAGACGTAGTCAAGACGTGGATTACGTATAAGCGCGAGCGCGAAATCTGGGAACTGGCACTGCGCCCACACCCTTACGAGTTCTTTCTGTACTACGACGCCTGATCGCCGGGCAACCAGGTTCAAAAAGCGGGTCTTCTTCCCGATTCCCGGGGAAGTCGTTTCACAGCGCCGGCAGGGGCCACCGCACGCTTTTCGACCCTGTTCTTCCTTGCATCTTTCTTCCAGCTCAAGAGCCACGGCGACCTCCGTCTCGCAGCGGCGTGGCGTTCCTGATACAATAGGCGCATGAGCGCGCAGTCCAGATCGCGGGCCCGGCGGCCGCGAAGCGTACTTCCCCCAGACATCGACGCGAGTTTGAGCCGGGAGGATTTCGTCGCGATGGTTCGCAACTATCGCAGTGTCCTCACGACGAGCCAGATCAGCCTTCGCAGGAAAGGTGCCCTCGGCCGTCAGTTTGTGCGTTCATACACGCGCATGGTGGATGCCACCGTGGGTGTTCTGTTCCAGCGGGCGGTCGACGAACAGCAGCGCTCGATCGACAAAGTCGAGGTGGCCATAATCGGCTCAGGCGGCTACGGGCGCGCCGAGCTCGCTCCGTACTCGGACGTCGACATCGTCATTCTCTGCCGCCGAAAAACCGCTCTGGTGAAACGTATCACGTCGGCGTTCATTCAGCTGATGTGGGATGTCGGCTTCGAGGTCGGGCATTCCGTTCACTCGCTCGCGGACAGTGAAAAGACACTCGCCCGCCACATGGACACGCGGACCGCTCTCTTTGAAAGCCGTTTCGTCTGTGGCTCACCAAAGATTGCTCTCGAGGTGGACCGTCAGATCTCGCGGCTCAAGGGCAGGGACCGGGAAGCTTTCCTCGCGAGAAAGATCAAGGACGCGGTTAACCGCCACACAAGGTACGGCAACAGTTTTCAACTCGTCGAGCCCAACGTGAAGCTGAGCCCGGGCGGCCTTCGTGATTTTCAAACCCTTATATGGCTCGGGATGCTGCGCAAGTCCGACGAAGGACTGCCCGTGCTTCGCAAGAAGGGTCTCCTGCTACCGGGTGAAGTCAAGGCACTCGAGGCGGCGTACGACTTTCTGCTGCGAGTGCGCGTTGAAACACACCTCATTACCGAGTCCAAGCAGGATCAGCTAACGGTTGGAATCCAAAAGGATATCGCGGGGCCTCTCGGGTACGCACCGCGCGGGGGACACCTGGCTGTCGAGCGATTCATGAAGGATTACTATCACCACACGCGGACGATTTTTCGAATCACCGAGGACATTATCGAAGTGCTTCAATACGGCAGAAACCTGGGCGTACTCCTGGGCGGAAGGAAAATACCTGTGACATCGCCGCAGCTATCCGTGCGCGTCAGTCGGTCGAAGATTCAAAAGGATCCGTTGTACGTGTTCGCGCGCCAGAAAGAAACAGGTCTGCGGCTCGATCGCGTGACGAAGCGCCGGCTGGAAGCCAATCTGAGGGAAAATCTGTCCGGGCGGCACACGCTCAGCCTCATGCGCCGCCAGTTTCCCCTGCTCATGAGCGACAGCAGAAACGTGGCGTTGCTCCTGCGGTCCATGCACGAGACGGGTTTTCTCGGCGCGATTATTCCGGAGTACGACGAGCTCACGAGTCTGAAACGCTACGATCTCTACCATCACTACACAGTCGACGAGCACAGCTTCCAGGTCGTTCAGAATCTCGAATCGCTTCGGACACCGTCGGCACGTCGCATCGATCCGCTCGCCCGTTTGTATTCGGAGGTCGCCGACAAACAAGTGCTCCTGCTCGCGGCGCTGCTGCACGACGTCGGCAAAATTGAGGGTCGTGGACACGCGAAGAAGGGTTCGTTGCTCTCGCGGAAAATTCTCAAACGAATGAGCCTTCGAAAAGATGTCGTCGATGCCGTCAGTTTTCTGGTCGAGATACACCTGCTGATGTCGCACTACAGCCAGCGGCGTGATCCGACGGACCTCGCCACGCTGGAGGCGTTCTGTGCTCGGGTGGGCAGCCGGCAGATACTCAAGCACCTCTGCCTGCTGACGTTCGCAGATCTCAAGGCGACATCGCCCGAGGTCTGGACAACTTGGAAGCGAAGTCTTCTCTGGGCGCTCTACCTGAAGTCGTACGAGTACATGGCGACCAGTGAAAAGGCGCCGGAGGAAGTGTACAAATCTCACAAGGAGAAACTGCTCGAGGCGTTTACCGCGGGACATGAGCGCCAGGCAGCGCTCGAGCATATCGACATGCTTCCGGGGCGGTACCTTCTGACGATGAACGCCGGGAGCGTGCGACGGCACATGGAGCTCGTCGCCGAACTCAAGGGCAAACGTGCTGTCGTCGACTTCGAACACAGGGAGCAATCGGCCGACCTGACGTTCTGCATGGTCGATAAACCGTTCCGACTCTCTCACCTTTGCGGTGTTCTGACGATGAACGACTGCAACATTCTTTTCGCCTACGCATTCACGCGCAGCGACGGAAACGTGATCGACGTCTTCCGCGTCGCCGATATAAGCGGTCACAATCCAATCGACGAATCGCGCGTAGAGAAAATCCGGACCGATCTCGATGCCGTGCTGCGCGAGCGGCTCGATGTTCCGGAGGAGGTCGAAAAGCATATCCGCAAGTGGAAACGAACGCACACCGCCGGCATCCCCGTGCCGCTCAAGATCGAGTTCGACAACGATCTCTCGCCGGATGTGACGATCAT